>NZ_ASSI01000106.1:0-70510 GCF_000466765.1 Burkholderia sp. AU4i
GCTGCTGGCGCAGCGCGGGCAGGCTCGCCGCGAACGTGTCGGCGCTTTGCCGCGCGTTCAGCGCGTCGCTGCGCGAGGCGGAACCGAGCGCGTAGCGGCGTTCGGCATCGTGCGCCTGGTCGTTGGCGAGGGCGACGAGCCGCTCGGTCGTGTTGATCTGCGCATTCAGCACCGACACCGTGATCGACGCGGTGACGATGTTCGCGGCCAGCGCGCGCCGCGCGGATTCGAGCTGGAACGCGCTGACGTCGACGCGTCGCGCCAGCGCGCGGTTCGCGAAACGCGACGCGCCGAACAGGTCGATCGTGTAGCTCGCCTGCAGCTGGCCGACGAACGTGTCGTACAGCAGCGTCGGCGCGCCGAGCGCGGGGATCGGCACGCCGAGCGCACGCTGGCGCGTGGCCTGTCCGCCCGCATCGATCGACGGCAGCATCGAGCTGCCGATCTGCCCGCGCAGCTGTTCGCGCGCGGCATCGAGCGAGTGCGATGCCGCACTGAGCGTCGGGCTGTTGCGCAGCCCTTCGTCGACGAGCGCGTTCAGCGCATCGGAGCGGTACTGCTTCCACCAGTCGGGCACCGGCTGTGCGCCGACCTCGAACTGCTGCGCGACGCCTTGCGCGGACACGGTCTGCTGTACTTGCGGCGTGGTGCCGTAGTGCGCGGGCGACGGCATCGCGGGCGGCTCGCCGCTCGGCGCGAACCAGGCGCAGCCCGCGAGCGGGCCGGCGAGGCTCGCGACGGCGAGTGCCCGCACGGCGTTCGTTTTCAGGTTCATCGATCGATCCATGGTCAGGCTCCCGACGGTGCGGCCGGCGTGCTGCCGCCGGGCGGCGGGCCGTTCTGCGGGTCGCGTTCGTCGCGCTTCACGCGGAACCACGTCGCATACAGCGCGGGCAGGTAGAACAGCGTCAGCACGGTCGCGCTCGTGATGCCGCCCATCAGCGCGGTCGCCATCGGCCCGAAGAAGTTCGAGCGCAACAGCGGGATCAGCGCGAGCACGGCGGCCGCGGCCGTCAGCGTGATCGGGCGGAAGCGCCGCACGGTCGCGCCGATGATCGCGTCGACGCGGCCGTGGCCGGCGGCGATGTCCTGCTCGATCTGGTCGACGAGGATCACCGAGTTGCGCATGATGATCCCGAACATCGCGATCACGCCGAGCATCGCGACGAAGCCGAACGGCTGGCCGAACATCAGCAGCGTGGCGACCACGCCGATCAGCCCGAGCGGCGCGGTCAGCACGACCATCAGCACGCGCGAGAAGCTCTGCAGCTGGATCATCAGCAGCGTGAACACGGCGATCGCCATCAGCGGCATCTGCGCATTGATCGATTTCTGCGCCTTCGCGCTTTCCTCGACCGAGCCACCGATGTTGATCTGGTAGCCGACCGGCAACTGCGCGCGCAATGCGTTCAGCTTCGCGTCGACCGCATGCGTGACGTCGATGCCCTGCGCGCCGGCGCGTACGTCCGACTGCACGGTGATGGTCGGCTGCCGGTCGCGCTCCCACACGACGCCGTATTCGAGCGTCGGCTTGAAGCGGCCGAGCGAGCCGAGCGGCACCGGGCCGTTCGGGGTCGGCAGCGCGAGGCCGGCGAGCTTCGCGGGGTCGACGCGATCGGCCTTCGGCGCGCGCAGGTCGACCGCGATCAGCTTGTCGCGTTCGCGGTACTGCGTGACGGTCGTGCCGGACAGCGTCATCGCGAGGAAGCTCGACACGTCCTGCGACGTGACGTTCAGTTCGCGCGCCTTCTTCTGGTCGATCTCGAAGCGCACCGAGCGCTCGGCCGGCTCGTCCCAGTCGAACTGCACGTTGACCGTGCGCGCGTCGCCGCGCATCGTCGCCGCGACCTTCTCGGCGATCGAGCGGACCGTCGCGATGCTGTCGCCGCTCACGCGGAACTGCACCGGGTAGCCGACCGGCGGGCCGTTCTCGAGCCGCGACAGCCGCCAGCGCACGGCCGGGAACTGCTCGCGCAGCGTGGTTTCGAGCCAGGTCGCGAGCTTCTCGCGATCCTTCACCGATTTCGCGGTGATCACGAACTGCGCGAAGTTCGGCAACTGAAGCTGCTGGTCGAGCGGCAGGTAGAAGCGCGGTGCGCCGCTGCCGACGAAGCTCACCGAATGATCGATCTCGGGGCGCTTGTCGATCACTTTCTCGAGGCGCTCGGTCTCGCGCAGCGTCGCCGCGAACGACGCGCCTTCGGGCAGCCGCAGGTCGACGAGCAGCTCGGGGCGATCGGAACTCGGGAAGAACTGCTGCGGCACGAGCGAAAAGCCCATCATTGCCACGACGAACAGGGCGCCCGTGATCAGCAGCACGACGAAGCGCCGCTCGATGCACCAGTCGATCCAGCCGCGCAGGCGGCGGTAGAAGCGCGTGTCGTAGATGTCGTGCTCGTGATCGTCGGGCAGGTGCGCCTCGTGCGCCTGCCGCTTGCGCTCGGGCAGCATGTGGTAGCCGAGCAGCGGAATCAGCACGACGGCCGCGAACCACGATGCGATCAGCGCGATGGCCGACACCTCGAAGATCGAGCGCGTGTATTCGCCGGTGCTCGATTTCGCGAGCGCGATCGGCAGGAAGCCCGACACGGTGACGAGCGTGCCGGTCAGCATCGGGAACGCGGTGCTCGTATAGGCGAACGCGGCGGCGCGTGCGCGGGTGTAGCCCTGTTCGAGCTTCACGGCCATCATCTCGACCGCGATGATCGCGTCGTCGACGAGCAGCCCGAGCGCGAGCACGAGCGTGCCGAGCGACACCTTGTGCAGCCCGATGTCGAACAGGTACATGAAGAGGGCGGTGACCGCGAGCACGACCGGAATCGAGATCACGACCACCATCCCGGTGCGCAGGCCGAGCGACACGAGGCTCACGACCAGCACGATCGCGACCGCTTCGGCGACGGCTTCGAGGAAGTCGTCCACCGAATGCGCGACCGCGTGCGGCATGCTCGACACCTCGACCAGCTTGAGGCCGGCCGGCAGTTGCGCCTGCAGGTCCTTCGATTCGGCGTCGAGCGCCTTGCCGAGGCGGATCACGTCGCCGCCCGGCTGCATCGTCACGCCGATGCCGAGCACGGCCTTGCCGGCCGAACCTGGACCGGCCGCGCGCATCTGCGTGACGACCGGGTCGTCGTAGCCGCGCTTCACGGTCGCGAGATCACCGAGCCGGAACGTGCGGCCGTTGATGCGGATCAGCGTATCGGCGATTGCATTGACGTTGTCGAACTGGCCGCTCGGCCGCACGAACACGCGATCGTCGGCGGTCGTCAGTACACCGGCCGACGAGATGTCGTTCTGCGCGTTGATTGCCTGGCCGAGCTGCTGCGGCGAGATGCCGAGGCGCGTGAGCTGCGCGTTGTTCACCTCGATGAAGATCCGCTGGTCGGGGTCGCCGAAATAGTCGACCTTGCCGACGCCCGGCACGCGCAGCAGCACGGTGCGCAACTGATCGGCGTAGTCGTGCAGTTGCGCGGGCGTGAAGCCGTCGCCCTCGAGCGTCCAGATGTTGGTGTAGACGTCGCCGAATTCGTCGTTGAAGAACGGGCCCTGCACGCCGGGCGGCAGCGTATAGCCGATGTCGCCGACCTTCTTGCGGATCTGGTACCAGGTCTCGGGCACGTCCTTCACGGGCGCCGAATCTTTCATCGTGAAGAAGATCAGCGATTCGCCGGGGCGCGAATAGCTGCGCAGGAAGTCGATGGCCGGCGTTTCCTGCAGCTTGCGGCCGATCCGGTCGGTCACCTGTTCCTGCACCTGCCGCGCAGTCGCGCCGGGCCAGAACGTACGGATCACCATCACGCGGAACGTGAACGGCGGGTCTTCGGACTGCGCGAGCCGCGTGTACGCGAGGATGCCCGCGAGCGTCGCGAGCGCGATCAGGTAGACGACGAGCGCCTGGTGGCGCAGCGCCCATGCAGACAGGTTGAACCGGCCTTCTTCGTGCGGAGTGCTCACGATGCGAAGTCCTCCGGATGCAGCGGCGCGATCGCGCGTACCTTCTCGCCCGCGCTGACCGTGTGCACGCCCTGCAACACGACGCGCTCGCCGGGCTGCAGCCCGTGCGACACCGTCACCGTGCGCTCGTTGAAGCGCGCGACGTCGACGCGGCGCAGCTCGAGCGTGTCGTCCTTCGTGCGCACGACCCACACGGCCGGCTGCGCGCCGTCATGGAACAGCGCGGTCGCGGGCAGCGTGATCGACGGCGCGTCGCCTGAGGCCGGTGCGCCGTCGAACGCGACGCTGGCCGTCATCCCGAGCCGGATCGCCGGATCGGGCGCGGCGAGCGTGAGCTTCACGCGATACGTGCGGCTTTGCGGATCGGCGGCCGGCGCGATTTCGCGCACCTTCGCCGCGAACTGGCGACCGGGCAGCGACGGCAGCGTGACGCTGGCCGCGTGGCCGGGCGTGAGCGATGCAAGCGCGGCTTCGGGCACGTCGCTGACGACGTCGACGTCGCCGGACCACGCGAGCTGGTAGACGGGCTGGCCGGCCGACACGTTCTGGCCGGTGTCGGCCTGTTCGGCGGTGATGTAGCCCGCGTGATCGGCGACGAGCGTCGCGTAGCGAAGCTGGTTCCGGGCGAGCGCGAGCTGCTGCTGCGCCTGGTCGCGCTGCGCGAGCGCCGACGTGTAGCTGTTCTCGGTCTGTTCGAGCTGGGCGGTCGCGATCAGGTTTTCGCGCGCCTGTGCGCGGTCGCGGTCCAGCTGCTGCTTCGCGAACGCGAGGCTGTGCGTCGCGGCGTCGAGTTGCGCCTGTGCGCTCGCGGCGTTCTTCTCGACGTCGGACGGATCGAGCAGCGCGACGACCTGGCCGACCTTGACCGTATCGCCGAGACGCACCTTGCGCTCGATGATCTTGCCGGCGATGCGGAACGACAGCGGGGTGGCATAACGCGGCTGGATCTCGCCGGGGAGCGTGCGGGCGACCGCGGCGTCGTCGGCATGCGCGGGCAGTGCGACGACGGGGCGCGGGGCGGGCGGCGCGGATTCTTTTGGATGACAGGCGGCGAGGACGAGCGCGGTGCCGACCAGCAGCACGGCGCGGGAACCGGAGCGATTCACGAAACCCCCAAGTGAGGTGAGAGCGAGAGCGGAACGAAGGCGGCAAGCGCGGCCGGCGCTTGCCCCGAGCGGCGCCGACAGAGGCGCGCGGACAGCATTTTCAGAAACTGTGGCGAATTCTAATACACACCTGTATCTGAGTGCAAAGATGAATTTGAAAGGGAATCGATGCTAGACTGCGCGCCATGAAACCACAGCGCTTAACCCGCGAGCAGAGCAGGGATCAGACGCGCGAACGTCTGCTGAATGCCGCGCATCGCATTTTTCTGAAGAAAGGCTTTGTGGCCGCGAGCGTCGAGGACATCGCGGCCGCGGCCGGCTATACGCGCGGCGCGTTCTACTCGAATTTCCGCAGCAAGTCGGAACTCCTGCTGGAGTTGCTGGAGCGCAACCATGCGCTGGTGCAGGCCGATTTCCAGGCGATCTTCGACGAGGGCGGGTCGCGCGAACAGATGGAATCGATGACGCTCGCGCATTACCGCACGCTGTTCGCCGACGACGAATTCTCGTTGCTGTGGGGCGAGGCGAAGCTGCAGGCCGCGCGCGACGCGAAGTTCCGCGTGCGCTTCAACCAGTTCCTGCACGCCAAGCGCGTGCAGATGGCCGAATTCATCCGGCGCTTCTCCGAGCGCTCCGGCACGCCGCTGCTGTTGCCGGCGGAGACGCTCGCGTTCGGGCTGATGTGCCTGTGCGACGGCGTGCAGTCGTATTACGCGGCCGATCCGCAACACGTGCCGGCCGACGTGGCCGAGTCGGTGCTCGCGGGGTTCTTCGCGCGTGTCGTGCTCGGGCGCGCGCCCGACTGACGCGGCAGCGGATTCGTCGTGCCGCGTGCGATGCGCGGCAAAGGCGGGGTGCGATGAAGCATGCGGCATGCGCCGCGCCTCATCGCGTCGTGCGAATCAGCGCTCGCCGGTCATCCGCCGGTACGCGTCGAGCAGCGACGTCTTGTAGACCACCCCGGCGAGCGTCGGCTCGGCTTCGCTTTCGATCACCGGCAGGCGTTCGCCCTGGAACGCCATGAAGCGTTCGAGCGCGGTGGCGAGCGGCATGTCGGGCGTCAGGAGCGGAAACGGCGTGTGCGCGTAATGCGCGGCCGTCTTGTCGGTCGTGTCGCGCTTGTCGAGCAGGTCCGACGTGATGTCCTTCAGCGCGACCGCGCCGCGAAAGCGCCCGGCATCGTCGGTGACGTACAGGTACTTCACCGGATATTCGAGAAACACGCGCGTCATGTCGGCGACGCTCGCCGTGAGCGACACGACCGTCTGCGCGGGCTGGATCAGCTCGCGCATCTGCGTGGTGCGCAGCCGCAGCTTCTCCTGCGCGTCCTGGTAATGGTGTTGCGTGATCTCGTACATCGACGTCGTGCCGGTCGCGCGCGCGACGAAATACGCGAATACGCACGACACCAGCAGCGGCAACACGACCTGATAACTCAGCGTCATCTCGAAGATCATCAGGATCGCCATCAGCGGCGCCTGCGTGGCGCCCGCCATGAACGCACCCATCCCGACGATCGCGTACGCGAAGTACGCCGACGTATGGCCGGGCCACAGCGCTTCCATCGCGAGCCCGAACAGCGAACCGAATACCGCGCCGACGAACAGCGTCGGCGTGAACACGCCGCCGATCGCACCCGAGCCGACCGTGGCCGAGGTTGCGATGACCTTGAACACGAGTACCGCGACCAGCGCCTGCCAGGTCCACGGCGAATGCAGGATCTGGTTGACGACGCTGTAGCCGTTGCCCCATACGTCCGGCGTCCACACCGAGATCACGCCGACGACGAGGCCGCCGAGCGCGAGCCGCACCGGCAGCGGCACCGGCAGCCGCTTGAACTGGTTCTTCGACGCGTCGAGCAGGTGCAGGAACTGCGGCGCGAGCACGCCGCACAGCGCGCCGAGCACGACGAACAGCAGCACCTCGGGGCCGGTGACGGCCGGAAACACCGGCATCTCGTACGGCGGCTTGTAGCCGGCGAATTCGCGCATCACGATGTTCGCGACGACCGACGCGACGACCATCGGCCCGAAGCTCTCCATCGCGATCGTGCCGAGCACGATTTCCGACACGAAGAACGCGCCGGCGATCGGCGCGTTGTAGGCGGACGTGATGCCGGCGGCCGCCCCGCAGGCGACCAGCAGGCGCAGGCGCGGCGGGTCGAAATGCACGAAGCGGCCGACGAGCGACGCGGCGAGCGCCGCGAGCTGCACCATCGGGCCTTCGCGGCCGATCGAGCCGCCGGTGCCGATCGTCAGCAGCGACGACACGCTGCGCCACAGGCTCTGCCGCACCGGCACGACGCCGTTGCCGAGCGCGACCGATTCCATGTAGTCGGTATTGCCCGCCTTCCTGTCGCCGCGCGTCGCGAGCAGCAGCACGCAGCCGGCGAGGAAGCCGCCCGCGGCCGGCATCCAGAACCGCACGTACCACGGCAGGCGTTTCGCCATCTGCACGAAGCTGCCGCTTTGCCCGGAGATCAGGTGCTGCATCAGGTCGATGCCTTCGCGGAACGCCATCGTGGCAAAGGCGCCGCCGACGCCGACGATGGCCGACCAGATCAGCATCGTATGGGCGTCCGACAGGCGGAACAGCTTTTGGGCGCGAGTGCGCAGCTTCAGCAGGAACGAGAGCACGGCTGAAAGAGGGCGAAGGAAAACGACGCGAAGCATAGCACTGCGCCGCGCCCGCGGGACCATCCCGTCGGGCGCGGCGCGCGACGTGTCACGGGCGGGCAACTCAGCCAAGCCAGTGCTGCACGGCCCACGTGATCCCGTAGCCGCCGGCGATCAGCCACACGTACAGGATCAGGCCGGTCATCAGCGCGCGCGGGCCGGCGGCGCGGATCTGCGCGACGCGGGTTTCGATGCCGAGCGCGGTCATGGCCATCGTCAGCGCGAAGGTGTCGAGCACGTTCAGCGTGTGCGTGACGTCCGTCGGCAGCACGTTCAGCGAATTGACGATCACGAAGCCGAGGAACCCGAGCGCGAACCAGGGTACCGCCACCTTGCGCTTGCCTTGCGCGCCGCCGGCCGTTGCGCGGGCCGAGCGGGCGAGCCACCAGCCGAGCACCAGCAGCACCGGCACCAGCAGCATCACGCGCGTCATCTTGACGATCGTCGCGATGTGCGCGACCTGCGGGCTGATGTCGCTCGCCGCGCCGACCACCTGCGCGACCTCGTGGATCGTGCCGCCGAAGAACAGGCCCAGGCCGGCCGGGTCGAGGTTCAGCAGACCGGCGTGATAGGCGATCGGGTACAGGAACATCGACAGCGTGCCGAACAGCACGACGCTGCCCACGGCCATCGCGCTCTGGTGCGGCTTCGACTGCAGCGTCGACTCGAACGCGAGCACGGCGGCCGCGCCGCAGATCGCGCTGCCGGCGGCGGTCAGCAGCGCGGAATCGCGGTCGAGCTTCATCAGCTTCATGCCCGCCCAGGTGCCGATCGCGAGCGTGCTGACGACGACGAGGACCGACACCGTCAGGCCCGGCAGCCCGACCTGCGCGATTTCCTGCAGGCTCACGCGCAACCCGAAGAACGCGACCGCGATGCGCAGCAGCTTGCGCGCGGAGAAATTGACGCCGGCCGCCCAGCTGGCCGGCATGCCGTCGCGCAGCGCGTTGCCGTACAGCGCACCGGCGACGATGCCGACGATCAGCGGCGACAGGCCGAGCCCCGCGATCGCGGGAAGCTGGGACAGGCTCGTGACGGCGGCGGCGAACAGCGCGACGAACAGCACGCCGTTCAACTGGCCGCGCATCGACGGCGCGGCATGGTTGAGATGGGGAGTCGGGGCAGTGGACATGGAAGCACCGTGATGGAGCGTGTTGCGATGGTGTAATCCTAATTTCGTTATATCGATATGAAAAATTGTGATTTGTGACGTAAACTATCCGGAAATCCGATAATTTATCCCCATGACCCCGGATCAACTGATAACGTTCGCCGCCGTCGCCGAACACCTGAACATCAGCCACGCCGCCGTGGCGCTGCATCTGTCGCAGCCGGCCGTGTCGGGCCAGTTGCGGCTCCTGCAGGACGAATTCGGCGAGCCGCTGTACCAGCGCGAAGGGCGCGGCATCCGCCTGACGCCGGTCGGCGAACAGCTCGCGCAGTACGCGAAGGCGCAACGCGACACGTTCGCGCAGGCGCGCGCGTTTCGCGACGCGGTGCGCGGCCTGGAAGCCGGCACGCTGCGCATCGGTGCGAGCACGACACCCGCGAGCTACCTGCTGCCTTACCTGATCGCGGCGTTCCAGCCGCGCGCCCCGCGCGTGGCGATCCACACGATGAGCGGCAATACGGCCGACGTGGTCGCGGCGCTGCCGTCGCTCGACATCGCGATGATCGAAGGGCCGCCCGGCGAGGCGCTGCCGCCGGGCACCGCGGTGCACGCGTGGCGCGAGGACGAGATCGTCGCGATCGTGCCGACCGGACATCCGCTGGCCGCGCCCGAATACGCGCCGGGCGTCACGCTCGACGCGCTGGCGGCCCATCCGCTCGTCCTGCGCGAGGCGGGCTCCGCCGTGCGGCAACTCGTCGAGCGCGCGTTCGCGCAAGGCGCGGCGCCGATGCGGGTCGCATTCGAGATCGCGGGTGTCGAGGCCGTGAAGGAAGCCGTGCGTGCCGGGATGGGCGTCGGGTTCGTGTCCGCGATGTCGCTGCGTCACGACGATGCCGCGCTCGTCCTGCGCTCGCTCGCGCCCGCGCCGCTCACGCGTCACTTCTCCATCCTCGTGCCACACGGCGGTGCGCCGTCGCGGGTCGCCGCACAATTCCTCGACATGAGCCTCGCGCACGATATCGCCTGAACCTCGCCTGAACGGCCGAAGCCAGCCCGGGCATGCGTGATGCGTGCCGTCGGAACGTGCGTCCGCGCGATGCCCCAACTTAGGGATTTCCTCTATGGCGTGGGTTCGAGGCGAAGCGCACCATCCGTCTCAAGCAGATGGAACCGGTTCCATTCCGGGGAAAAGAGGGCTAAATGACAGACATCGTGATCGTGGCGAGCGCATTCGGGATGGACCGCGTGCGTCAGGAGGGCCACTGCGCATTCGTCGCGACCGCGGCGGCATCGGGTGCGACCGGTTTCGAGGTGCGGCGCGAACTGTTCGCGTCGGAAGCGGACGCCGCACCCGGCGCGCTCGCCGCGCTGGGTGCGCTACTGGCCGGCCACGGGCTGTGGTCGGTCTATTCGACGCCGGCCAACCTGTACACGGAAACGGGCGCGCTCGATGCGGACGCATTGCGCGGCGCGCTCGCGGAAGCCGACGCGCTCGGCGCGCGCTTCGTGAAATTCCAGCTCGGCGGCTTCGCCGGCGACGCGCACGCGGCCGACATCGTCGCGCTGTCGCGCGAAGCGAAGGCCCGCGTGGTGGTCGAGAACGGCCAGCTTCCGGTCGGCGGCGCGCTCGCGCAGTTCCGCGGGCTGTTCGATGCATTGGCCGCCGCGGGCATGCCCGATGCGCTCGGGATGACGTTCGACATCGGCAACTGGCAGTGGCCGGGCGAGGCGCCGCTTGATTGCGCGCAAATGCTCGCATCCCATGTGGAATACATTCACTGCAAGGCCGTCGAGGGCGAGGGCGCGCGCCGTTTCGCCGCCGCGCCGGCGCCGAACGACCCGCTCGTGACCGGCGTGCTCGCGGTGCTGCCGCAGCAGGCGCCGCGCGGCATCGAGTTTCCGTTCGACGCGACCGACCTGGCGGGCGATGCGTGCCGGCGTGTCGCGTGGCTCGCAACCGCGTGACGGCGGAAGGATCCTGGAGAGTTCATTCATGAAAGCACCACTCGATGTCGTGACCTACGGCGAAGCGATGGCGATGTTCGTCGCGACCGAGCCCGGTCATCTCGCGCATGCGGCGCAATTCGCGAAGCGGATCGCGGGCGCCGACCTGAACGTCGCGATCGGCCTGTCGCGGCTCGGCTTCCGGGTCGGCTGGATGAGCCGCGTCGGCCGCGATTCGTTCGGCGGCTACGTGCTCGACACGCTGGCGCGCGAGGGCATCGACGCATCGTGCGTGACCGTCGATCCGCGCTACCCGACCGGCTTTCAGCTCAAGTCGCGCAACGACGACGGCAGCGACCCGACCGTCGAGTATTTCCGCAAAGGCTCGGCCGCGAGCTACCTGTCGTGCGACGACTACGTGGCCGATTACGTGCTCGGCGCGCGCCACCTGCACCTGACGGGCGTCGCGCCGGCGATCTCCGCGACGTCGTGCGAGCTCGCGTTCAAGCTGTCGCGCGAAATGCGCGCGGCCGGCAAGACGATCTCGTTCGACCCGAACCTGCGCCCGACGCTGTGGCCGTCCGCCGACGTGATGGCGAAGACGCTGAATGCACTCGCGTCGCTCGCCGACTGGGTACTGCCGGGCATCGCCGAGGGGCAGCAACTGACCGGGCACGACACGCCGGCCGATATCGCGGGCTTCTATCTCGCGCAAGGCGCGCGCGGTGTGGTGATCAAGCTCGGTGCCGAAGGTGCGTATTACCGGACGGCTGACGGCCGTGACGGAACGGTGGCGGGCGAGCGTGTACGGAACGTCGTCGACACGGTCGGCGCCGGTGACGGCTTCGCGGTCGGCGTGGTCAGCGCGCTGCTGGAAGGGAAGACGATCGAACAGGCCGTGGCGCGCGGCAACCGCATCGGTGCGCTCGCGATCCAGGTGATCGGCGACTCGGAAGGGCTGCCGACCCGTGCCGCGCTCGATCGATTCGAAAACGTCACCAATCACGCCGATCGCTTAGAGGAAACCTTCACCGCGCAATGAGAGGCCGGACACGGCACAATCCGCGGACTCATTTAGTCGTGCATGTATGGGATCGGAGTAAGGGCTGAAGCGCGAACTCTGGTCGACCGCGAAGCATGGGATCGGAGTAAGGGCTCAAGCGCGAACTCTGATCGATCGCGAAGCATGGGATCGGAGTAAGGGCTAAAGCGCTAACTCTGATCGACCGCGAAGCATGGGATCAGAGTAAGCGCTAAAGCACTAACTCCGATCGACCGCGAAGCATGGGACCAGAGTAAGTGCTAAAGCACTAACTCTGGTCGACCGCGAAGCATGGGATCGGAGTAAGCGCTGAAGCGCTAACTCCGATCGACACAGGAGACATTCTGATGGCCAATACACTCGCTGCCCGCCGCTGGTGGACGATCATGCCGATCGTCTTCATCACCTACAGCCTCGCCTACCTCGACCGCGCGAACTACGGGTTCGCCGCCGCAGCCGGCATCAACCAGGACCTCGGGATCAGCAAAGGCCTGTCGTCGCTGATCGGCGCGCTGTTCTTCCTCGGCTACTTCTTCTTCCAGATCCCCGGCGCAATCTATGCGGAACGCCGCAGCGTGAAGAAGCTCGTGTTCGTCAGCCTCATCCTGTGGGGCGCATGCGCGGCGCTCACGGGCGTCGTCAGCAACATCCCGTCGCTGATGGCGATCCGCTTCGTGCTCGGCGTCGTCGAGGCAGCCGTGATGCCGGCGATGCTGATCTACATCAGCAACTGGTTCACGAAGAACGAACGCTCGCGCGCGAACACGTTCCTGATCCTCGGCAACCCGGTCACCGTGCTGTGGATGTCGATCGTCTCGGGTTATCTCGTGCACGAATTCGGCTGGCGCCACATGTTCATCGCCGAAGGCGTGCCGGCCGTCCTCTGGGCCGTGTGCTGGTGGTTCCTCGTGCAGGACAAGCCGGCCGATTCGCCGTGGCTCAACGCACAGGAAAAACGCGACCTCGACGCCGCGCTCGCGGCCGAGCAGGCGGCCATCAAGCCCGTGCGCAACTATGGCGAGGCATTCCGCTCGCCGGCCGTGATCAAGCTGTGCGCACAGTACTTCTGCTGGAGCATCGGCGTGTACGGCTTCGTGCTGTGGCTGCCGTCGATCGTCAAGAACGGCTCCGACCTCGGGATGGTCGCGACCGGCTGGCTGTCCGCGCTGCCGTATCTCGCCGCGACGATCGCGATGCTCGCCGCGTCGTGGGCGTCCGACAAGGTCGGTTCCCGCCGTGGCTTCGTATGGCCGTTCCTGCTGATCGGCGCGGCCGCGTTCGCCGCATCGTACGCACTCGGCTCGTCGCATTTCTGGATCTCGTATGCGCTGCTGGTCGTGGCGGGCGCCGCCATGTACGCGCCGTACGGCCCGTTCTTCGCGATCGTGCCGGAACTGCTGCCGAAGAACGTCGCCGGCGGCGCGATGGCGCTGATCAACAGCATGGGCGCGCTCGGCTCGTTCGTCGGCTCGTACTTCGTCGGCTACCTGAACGGCGCGACCGGCTCGCCCGTCGCGTCGTACGCGTTCATGAGCGCCGCGCTCGTCGCCGCGGTGATCCTCACGCTGTCCGTCAAACCCCAGGCGCCCGATACGCATCCGCTCGCGGCGCCGCTGCAAGGAAAATGAATCAGATGAAGCCCCGTATCGTCGCGTACAAGCCGCTGCCCGATGACGTCCTCGCGTACCTGCGCGAGCATGCGGACGTCGTGCAGGCCGACGGTGCCGCAGCCCTCGCCGATGCGCTCGGCGACGCGGACGGCGCGATCGGCGCGAGCCTGAAGGTCACGCCGGACATGCTCGACCGCGCACCGCGGCTGAAGGCGTGGTCGACGATCTCGGTCGGCTACGACAACTTCGACGTCGCGGATCTCACGCGGCGCGGGATCGTGCTCGCGCATACGCCGGACGTGCTGACCGAATCGACCGCCGATACGGTGTTCTCGCTGATCCTCGCGTCCGCGCGACGCGTGGTCGAGCTGGCCGAGTGGGTGAAGGCAGGCCACTGGCATCGCAGCATCGGCCCCGACCTGTACGGCACCGACGTGCAGGGCAAGACGCTCGGCATCGTCGGGCTCGGGCGGATCGGCGGCGCGGTCGCGCGCCGCGCGGCGCTCGGCTTCCGGATGCAGGTGCTGTACGCGAACCGTTCCGCGCACGCGGAAGCCGAAACGCAGTACGGCGCACGGCGCGTGACGCTCGACGAACTGCTCGCACAAGCGGATTTCGTGTGCCTGCAGGTGCCGCTGTCGCCCGAAACGCACCACCTGATCGGCGCGGCCGAATTCGCGAAGATGAAACGCGGCGCGATCCTGATCAACGCATCGCGCGGGCCGGTGGTCGACGAAGCCGCGCTGATCGATGCGCTGCGCGCGGGTACGATCCGCGGCGCGGGGCTCGACGTGTTCGAGAAGGAACCGCTGGCCGCGGATTCGCCGCTGCTGCAGATGAAGAATGTCGTCGCGCTGCCGCATATCGGCTCGGCGACGCACGAGACGCGCCACGCGATGGCGCGCTGCGCCGCGGAAAACCTGGTCGGCGCGCTGGCCGGCACGCTGCGCACGAATCTCGTCAATCCGGATGCGCTCGCCCGCGCCTGAGCCGCGGCGGGTAACGGGCCACCACGAGCAGGTGCCCGCCCGGCGGGCGGGCGCCTTCGTTAGAGTCGATGGTCTTGGTGCCGGAGGGCTGGCTGCGTTATGATCCCCGCGCGTCGTATCGACGGCACGGCAGCGCTGCCGGCGGCGTCCAGCGACGGGTATCCGCGCCGGGTCCGGTGCGGCCGGCTGCTTGTGCACGTAACCGGGGCGGGTGCCGATGCGCCGGCGCCGATCGACCGCGAAGCATGGATCCGCGCACGCGGTGAAGGGCGGACGCCGATCGACCGCGAAGCGTGGGATCCGTGTAAGCGGTGAAGGGCGGACGCGGATCGACCGCGAAGCATGGGATCCGCGTAAGCGCTGAAGCGCTAACGCGGATCGACAGGAGATTCCACCGGGTGGCTTACGTTTCCAACAACAAAGATCCGTCTGCTCACGAAGCGGCGCGGATCGAACGTCGCGAGGCACGACAGTGACCGATTCGCAACCAACCACAACGCGTCCGGCGACGATCAGCGATGTCGCGCGCGAAGCCGGCACCGGCAAAACCAGCGTGTCGCGCTACCTGAACGGCGAGACGCACGTGCTGTCCACCGATCTGCGCCAGCGGATCGAAGCGGCAATCGCGCGGCTCAACTACCGGCCGAACCAGATGGCGCGCGGGCTCAAGCGCGGCCGCAACCGGCTGCTCGGCATGCTCGCGGCCGACCTGACCAATCCCTATACCGTCGAAGTGCTGCAAGGCGTCGAGGCCGCCTGCCAGGCGCTCGGCTACATGCCGCTGATCTGTCACGCGGCGAACGAAGTCGAGATGGAACGCCGCTTCCTGCAGCTGCTCACGACCTACCGCGTCGAAGGGCTGATCGTCAACGCGCTCGGCGCCGATGAGGACGTGCTGCGCCCGCTGCGCGGGGCCGGCATCCCGGCGGTGCTCGTCGACCGGACCGTCGAGGGCTTCGAGGCCGACCTGATCGGCCTCGACAACGCCGACGCGATCGAGACGGCACTCGCGCACCTGGTCGAACACGGTTTCGACGCGATCCATTTCGTCGTGCAGCCGTTCGAGCGCGTCAGCTCGCGGCGCCTGCGCGAGGCCGCATTCCGCGCGGCACTGGGCGCGCGCGGGCTGACGGTGCCGTCGACCGTCGTGCTCGACCTGAACGAGCCCGACGCGACCGCGACGGCGCTCGCCGACATCGATGCCCGCATCGACGACGCGGCACGGCGCGGCGTGCGCGCGGCGCTGTTCGCCGCGAACGCGCCGGTCGCGCTTGCAATCGCGCGCCACCTGCGCGCGCGTTTCGGCGCCGCGTGGCAGCAGAAGGCGGCGCTGCTGTCGATCGACGATCCGGAATGGGCCGAGCTGATCGGTATCACGACGATCCGGCAGCCGACCTACGAAATCGGCTACAAGGCCGTCGAATTCGTGCACGAGCGGATCGACGGCGCAGCGGGCGACGTGCGCGTCTCGCTGTTGCCCGGCGAGCTGGTTGTGCGCGCGTCGACCGCAAGCTGAGTATCATTCGGGGCACGCAGCGCGTCAGGTGCGCTGCCCCGAACAAGGAAATACATGACTGTCGCCCCCGTCACGCTGGCGGTGCTGATCGCCGCCACGCTGATCATCGCGCTCCTGCCGCTCGTCCTCTTCCGTATCCTGCGCAAGCCGCTTGCGCTGAACCGCCGCGACACGATCGTCGGCGTGGCCGTCTTCACGCTGTTCGCGATGATCCTCGAGCGCGCATTCCACGGGCTCGTGCTGAGCCGGACGCCGCCCGACGGCTGGCTCACGCAGCCGCTCGCGTTCGTTGCGTACAGCGCGCTTGCGACCGCCGTGTTCGAGGAAGCCGGTCGTTATCTCGGGATGCGTTTCCTGAACCGCCGCTACGGCGCGTCGGCCGGCGACAGCCGCGGAATCGGCTACGGGATCGGCCACGGCGGCGCCGAAGCGTGGTTCGTCGGCGTACTCGTGTGGGGCCAGTGGTCGTATCTCGCGTGGCTCGCGAGCCGCGGCCAGCTGGAGACCCAGCTCGCCGACCTGCCGGGCGATACCGTCGTGCGGCTGCACGTGATGCTCGCGACGCTGTCGGCACAGTCGATCCTGCTGTTGCTGCTCGAACGCTGCGCGGCGTTCGTGCTGCAGCTTGCGCTGTCGGTGCTGGTCTGGCGCGGCGTGCGCGCCGGGCGCGCGGGCGTGTTGCCGCTCGCGATCGTGCTGCATGCGCTGGCAGCCGCGCCGGCGCTGCTGTATCAGGTGCGCGTGCTGCCGGCCGGCTGGGTCGAGGCTGCGTATTTCGTGCTGGCCGCGCTTCTGGTCGTCGTGCTGGTGAAGACCTGCCGGCCGTCGCAATCGGCAGCCTGACGGGAGAGACGGGATGGACGACTATCTGCTCGAATGCCAGAGCGCGGAATTCGACGCGCTCGCACGCGTGATCTGCGATCTCTTTCCGGAGCAGACGCGGTTCGCCGAAAGCAGCGACGCGCGCGGGCGGTTCCTGTCCGTGCACTGGCTCGCGATGCGTTTCGGCGCGACGCCGAAGCGGATGACGCTCGATATCCGCATCGTGCCGGCGGCATTCGCACGCTATCTGGCGCTCAAGCCGATGCAGCGCGCGCGCAGCCATGCGGTGCTGCATGCGTATACGGAAGCGATGCTCGGGTCGCTCGAGGAGCGCCACGCGGCCGGCGAGGCCGTCGAGCGGGACGCCGAACTCGAGCTCGACGAAGACTTTGCGTGATCGTTCGCGCCGGCGCGATGCCGGCGCGCCGCGTTACGCGTCGCGGTAGACCTGCGCGAAGCGCTGCGCCTGCACGACACCGTAGTCGCCGGGCGCGTATTGCATCACCCAGTCGCCGGCGACGCCGCGCAGCGTGTCGCCGTTTTCCGAGCGGGCGATCGTGAACGGCTCGTCCATCCGGCGGGCGAGCACGACGGCCGGCCGGTTCCGGTAGGCGCCCGGCGCGCCGTGTGCGAGTGCCGGATCGGCGGGCAGGTATTTGGCGTCGAAGCGCGCGCGCGACACGACCCAGCGGTCGCCGGTGGAGCCCGTGATCAGCGCGTCGCCCGCCACATAGCGGTTCGGGCCTTCGAGGCTCATCAGTTCGCCGTCGGCGTCCGCGAAGGAAACGGCGACGGTTTCGTCCTTGACGACGCGACGGGCCTGCGGATCGGTACGCAGGTCGATGTGCTTGAGTTCGAGCATGGCGGGGAAGTGCGGGAAAAGCCGGGAGCTTATCCCGAATCCGGCGCGCCGTGTGACGCGCCGGTCGCCTGTAGCGGTGCCGTTCGGCCCGGACGGGCCGTATACGATGCCGGCGGCGCCGGCAGGGCGGGCGTCAGGGCTGCGCGGGTGCGCTGGCGGCCGGCGCGGCTGCCGCCTTGCCTTCCTTGCCCTTCGTCTTGCCCTTGCCACGATGCTCGCCGCCGTGGTGCAGCCAGCTGCGGAACGTCGTGTCGGCCAGTGCCTTCTGGTCGGCCGGGAAACTCTCGTAGAGCGGTGCGAAGGCGTCGGCGAGCTTCTTCGCGCCGTCCGCGTTCGCCTGCGACAGTTCCGCATACTGCTTCATGTCGTCGAGTGCGGAGACGTCGTGCCTGGCCATCCGTTCACGATAGAGACGGCCCATCGTGTCGCCGTTGCCGCGCATCGTGTCGGCGAACGTCTTCCACTGCGGCTCCTGCGCCGACGTGATCTTCAGCTGGTCGTGCAGGTACTTGATGCGCTGCTCGACGCGGGCTTCATGGCGCGCCTCGCGCTGCTCGGCGCTCGGGGCCGAAGCCGCGGCCGCGGCCGTCGTGGCCTGAGCGGGCGCTTGCGGCTGCGCCGGGGTTTGCGCGAACGCGCTGGCTGCAACGGCGAGCGTAGCGAGGGTGAGCGAAATTTTCTTCATGGTTGGCTCTCCGGGGTGGTGTCTGGCGAGCGCGCGCGGCGGCAATTGCCGCAAGCGCGCATCTCGCGTCGCCTGCTATTAGTAGCACGTCGAGTGCGGCGCAGCAGTGAATGCGACACTTGCTTACATCCGATACGAATCGAAATTGAAAGGTTCGAATCGGTTCCGGGCGATGCCGTTTGGGCGGGCCGGCGTTCGGCGCTATCATCGCGTCACCTTCCACTTTGCCGGCACGTCGTGCCCCGGCCCAGCCTCATGCGTCCACCCCGTCTCGACCAACTCGACGATCTCGACCGGCAACTCGTCGCGCTGCTGCAGGCCGATGCGCGCGCCAGCGTCGCGGATCTCGCGCGCCAGCTCGACGTCGCGCGCACGACGGTCGTCGCACGCATCGCGCGGCTCGAACGGACCAACGTGATCGCCGGCTACAGCGTCCGGCTCGGGCAGGACGTGCTCGACGCGAGCATTTACGCGTATGTCGGCATCATCCTCACGCCGAAGTTCGGCAAGGACGTGTTGCGCAAGCTCGACCGGATGCCCGAGGTGCAACTGCTGTGCGCGGTGAGCGGCGAGTACGACTACGTCGCATGGCTGCGCGCCGATTCTCCCGAACGGCTCAACGACCTGCTCGACCAGATCGGCACGCTCGAAGGCGTCGAGCGCACGACGACGTCGATCATCCTGTCGCGCAAGATCGATCGCGGGACGATCGGCGGCTGACGTTCAGGCGCGGCGTTCATTGCGCCGCGCTTGTTGTGCTGTCGTATCGGCCCGACTGCCGGGCTGCGTCGTGCCAGGCGCCCCGCAAGCGGAATCCGCACCGGGATGTGCCCACCCGCACGACTGCGCTTCGTTTGCACGGGCGAGCGTGATGTCGACGCTCAGCCGGTTCGCGACGGGCAGCACGATCGCGGTCGGGAACGGCGGGATCGTCCATGCCGCTGCGAAACCGGGCACCGCATCGTTGCGCGCTTGCGAGAGCAGATCGCCGACCGGCGCGACGACCAACACGGCGCGCTCGCTCGGAGGCTGACGTTCACTCCGACGATGCGCAGGTCGGTGATTCGCGTACCGACGATGTTGACCAGCACCACCGTTGCCTGGCAGATCCACGGCACATCGCAGTGCGTACGCAACTGCATCCACGGCGCCATCGCGATGCGCGTCACGATCCGGCCGAGCCCCACGTTGACTGCGAGAACGTCCGCGCCGGTTTCGCCGACCGTGGTCGACATGATCTTGCCGATCCGGAGCGACAGCACGAAGTCGGGCACCTTGTTCAGCCAGTGCGGCGTGCGTTCGGCGGGCCCGTAGCGGGTGAAAAACCCTCGTTTCGCCGTTTCGACGAAATGCGTCGTCGTAACGTCGAAATTATCGGTCGTTTCGCATCATTCTTCGTCTTGGAACTGATTTTGCGCGTCCCTAAACTGTGTTCATGGCTCAACGCCGTCCACTACATCAAACCCATCATCAGGAGATAAGCGCATGAAAATCGCCATCGTCGGCGCAGGTCTGATCGGCCACACCATTGCTCACATGCTGCGTGAAACGGGCGACTACGAAGTCGTCGCGTTCGACCGCGATGCGGATGCGCTCGCGAAGCTGTCGCGCGAAGGCATCGCGACGCAACGGGTCGATTCGGCCGACGCCAACGCGATTCGCGAAGCAGTGAAGGGTTTCGATGCGCTCGTCAATGCGCTGCCTTATTACCTCGCGGTCAACGTCGCCGCCGCCGCTAAGGCCGCCGGCGTCCACTACTTCGACCTGACCGAAGACGTGCGGGCGACCCACGCGATCCGCGAGCTGGCCGAAGGCTCCGACCGTGCGTTCATGCCGCAGTGCGGCCTCGCACCGGGCTTCATCGGTCTCGCTGCGCATGAACTGGTGAACGGCTTCACCGAAGTGCGCGACGTGAAGATGCGCGTCGGCGCGTTGCCCGAGTATCCGACCAACGCGCTGAAGTACAACCTGACGTGGAGCGTCGACGGCCTGATCAACGAATACTGCCAGCCGTGCGAAGCGATCCGCGACGGCCGCAAGCAGTGGGTGCAGCCGCTCGAAGGCCTCGAGCACTTCTCGCTCGACGGTACCGAATACGAAGCGTTCAACACGTCGGGCGGCCTCGGCACGCTGTGCGAAACGCTGTCGGGCAAGGTCGAGACGCTCGACTACAAGTCGGTGCGCTACCCGGGCCACCGCGATCTCGTGCAGTTCCTGCTCGAGGACCTGCGCCTGTCGACCGACCGCGACACGCTGAAGTCGATCATGCGCCGCGCGGTGCCGTCGACGAAGCAGGACGTCGTGCTGGTGTTCATCACCGTGACGGGCGTGAAGGACGGCCAGCTCGTGCAGGACGTGTTCACGCGCAAGATCTTCGCGAAGGACGTGTGCGGGATGCACATGAGCGCGATCCAGATCACGACGGCCGGCGCGATGTGCGCGGTGCTGGATCTGTTCCGCGAGAAGAAGCTGCCGCAAAGCGGTTTCATCCCGCAGGAAAAGGTGTCGCTGAAGGCGTTCCTGTCGAACCGCTTCGGCAAGCTGTACGAAGGCGGCACGATGGAGCGCGTGCACGCGGTGGCCTGACCGTCCGCCAGCCTCAGGAACGAGGGCCGTACGACGCCGGGAGCGCAGCAGCGCTTCCGGCGTTGTTTTTTTGCGGGAACGAAAAGGAGGGGCGATCAGGCCGGCAGCGGCGGGACGATCGTCGCCGCGGGCGGGGGCGGCGCGATGCGGTACAGCAGCGTATCGATGTCGGCGTCGGAGGGCGCGGTGTTGTCGAACATCACGATGCCGTCGCATTCGTGGCCGGTCGGCACAAAGCGGCGCTGCCGGTATTCGTCCCAGTGCGCGAGCTTGTAGGCATCGTTCGGGTTGCCGCGTGCGACGATCCGCTGGTGCGCGACGTCTTCCGACGTGTAGACCCAGACGACCGTCAGCGTGACGTCGGGGGCGATGCCGAGCCATGCGCGGTCGAGAATGCGGCGATCGCGCACTTCGCGCGACAGCGGGCCGACGACGAGCGCGCCGATGCCCAGCGCGAGGTTTTCGCGCGCCGTGTCGAGCAGGCCCTGGTATTCGGGATCGCGCAGGTGCTTCAGGTAGAGCGGGCTGTCGCGGTCGTTCGGATCCTCGGTGAGCGCACCCATCGCGGCCGAGCTGTAGCGGCCGTACAGCGTGTCCTTGTCGAGCAGGCAGAAGGCCTCGCCGGTCGCGCGCATCAGCGGCCCGATGAGCCGCTTCGCGAGCGTGGTCTTGCCGGTGCCGGCGTGACCGCAGAAGAACACCAGGTGCGTCACGAAGCCTTGCCTCCCGGCCGCGGGCTCGGCGTACCGTTGCGCTTGTCGCCGCGCGAGAACACTTCCGCCTCCAGCCACATCGCGTTGATGATGCCGAAGCCGAGCGCCACGCCGATGCCGAGTATCCACGAGAAATACCACATGGGTCTGTCTCCTTGACGGTTGGGCCGCAGTGTCCTGATGCGCGTGCTGCGGCGCACGCAGCCCGATCATGACCAATATCGTCGTGCCGCGCAAGCCGGGCCGCCCGCGCAGCAAACCGGTAAACTGATGCGCAAACCGCAACATCAGAGGCACCATGCTGATCAACTGTGCTGCATACCAGGACGGCCGCAAGCTGGCCGACATCGATATCGACGCCATCAGCGACTACGTGTCGAAGCCCGAATGCTTCGTGTGGGTCGCGCTGAAGGATCCGACGCCCGAGGAAATCGACCTGATGGGCGAGGAGTTCGGGCTGCACGAGCTCGCACTCGAGGATGCCCGCAAGGGGCACCAGCGGCCGAAGATAGAGGAGTACGGCGATTCGCTGTTCGCGGTGCTGCATACGGTCGAGCTCGATGGCGACGGCGAATTCAAGGTGGGCGAGCTGAACGTGTTCGTCGGCCCGAACTACGTGCTGTCGATCCGCAACCACACCGAGCAGGACTTCCGCGACGTGCGCAAGCGCTGCGAGCACGAGCCGCATCTGCTGCGGGAAGGCTCGGCATTCGTGTTCTACGCGCTGATGGACCAGGTCGTCGACCGCTATTTCCCGATCCTCGAAACGCTCGGCACCGAGCTCGAGGAACTCGAGGATCGGATCTTCGCGAAGGCGACGCCCGCGTCGTCGCGCGCGATCATCGAGGATCTCTATTCGCTGAAGCGCCGGCTCGTGATGCTGTACCAGCACACGGCGCCGCTGATCGAGCCGCTCGCGAAACTCACCGGCGGACGCGTGCCGCAGGTCTGCAGCGGGATGGCGGCTTATTTCCGCGACGTGTACGACCATCTGCAGCGGATCGTGAAGACGATCGAAGGGCGCCGCGAGATGGTCGTCACGGCGATCCAGGTCAACCTCGGGATGATCTCGCTGGCCGAGAACGAAGTGACGAAGCGGCTCGGTTCGTTCGCCGCGCTGTTCGCGATACCGACGATGATCGCCGGCATCTACGGGATGAACTTCGCGAACATGCCCGAACTGCACCTGAAATACGGTTTCTACGGCTGCATCGCGGTGATGGTCGTCGCCGACTTCGCGCTGTGGTGGCGTTTCAAGCGGGCAGGGTGGCTGTAGTCCCGCGTCGCGCCTAGCGCGGCGCGTGCTTGCCGATCACGACGCGCCACGGACGCACACGCCACGATTTCACGAGGCCGTTCTGCACATACGGATCGGCGCGCGCGAACGACTCGGCCGCCTCCGGCGAATCGCCTTCGAACACGAGCACGGCCTGGTCGGCCGGGTCCGACAGCGCGCCGGCGAGCACGAGTTCGCCGCGCTCGGTCGCGGCCTGTGCAAGCGCGAGATGTTCGGCGCGGAACGGTTCGCGCCGCGACAGGTAATCGTCGACGAGTTCGTAGATCAGCTGGTAATGCATGCGTGGCTCCGGGAAGGGACGGCGGCGCGGTCGTCGTGTCGGCGCGGCTGCCGGTCAGTCTGTTGCGGCCAGTATAGGACAGCCGGGTGGCCGGCGCGTCCCCACCGGGAGCGTAATCCCGTTCCCTGAATTGCAACTAACGGTCAGCCAACTCCGCAACCGGAAATCCTGACCGCGGTCGCGCCTTTGATCCCACCGCTTTTTCTTCTTGTTTCGCAGGGCCGGGAGACGCGGTCCGCATCGACGATGCGGTCACGTCTGCAGGGCAGGCCCTGACGGAAGCTCGGTGTATGCGCCGCGGCCGCTCCGGCGGCCCGCACCTACGCCTTGTATCCGATCGTGCGCAGCAGATCCTTGCGCCAGCGCACGTCGTCGTCGTTCTCGACGCCGAGCGGCGGAAAGCCGTCGACGACACCGGCGATCCCGCGTCCCTGCGCGCTTTCCGCGACGATCACGTCGGTCGGGTTCGCGGTCGCGCAGTAGATCCGGCAGACCTCCGGCACGGCCTTGATCGCATTGAGCACGTTGGCCGGATAGAAACCGTCGCCGAGGAACACGATGAACGCGTGACCGGCGCCGATCGCAAGGGCGTTGCGGCACGCGAGTTCGACGAGTTCCGCATCGGTGCCGGAGCGGCGCACGAGACGTTTGCCCGATGCCTCGCAGAATGCGAGCCCGAAACGAATGCCCGGCACGGTGCCGACCAGCGTCTCGTGGATGTCCTCGACGGACTTGATGAAATGCGACTGGCCGAGGATGAAATTCACGGCCTCGGGTTTGTCGACGGTGACGGTTTCGAATTGCAGCATGGCGGACCTCGTCTGGCGATGCGGCGCGCGCGCCGCAATGGGCTCTCCAAGCTTAGTACGCGGCGGCTGGCGTCGAAAGCGACGCGTCCTATCCTTGGTTGTGTAGGGCGCGCGAGCGCGAATGCAACGGAGGGCAACATGGACGTGCGACACGGCTTCGTCGACTGCGTGGGACGCACGCCGTTGATCCGGCTGGCGAAGCTCAGCGCCGAAACGGGCTGCGAAATCCTGGGCAAGGCGGAATTCATGAATCCGGGCGGTTCGGTGAAGGATCGCGCGGCGCTCTACATCATCCGCGACGCCGAGCAGCGCGGCGCACTGAAGCCGGGCGGCACCGTCGTCGAGGGCACGGCGGGCAACACGGGCATCGGTCTTGCGCACATCTGCGCGGCGCGCGGTTATCGCTGCGTGATCGTGATTCCCGACACGCAATCGCCGGACAAGATGGCGATCCTGCGCACGCTCGGCGCCGACGTGCGCCCGGTGCCGGCGGCGCCGTATCGCGACCCGAACAACTATCAGAAGATTGCCGGGCGGCTCGCGGACGAACTCGACAACGCGGTATGGGCCAACCAGTTCGACAACGTCGTCAACCGGCAGGCGCACTACGAGACGACCGGACCGGAAATCTGGCGCGATACGGCGGGCACGGTCGATGCGTTCGTCTGCGCAACCGGCACGGGCGGCACGCTGGCGGGCGTGAGCCGCTACCTGAAGGAGCAGGATCCGGAGGTCCGGATCGTGCTGGCCGATCCGCACGGCAGCGGGCTCTACGGTTACGTGAAAACGGGCGACCTCGGTGCCGAAGGCAGTTCGATCACCGAAGGCATCGGCTCGACGCGGGTCACCGCGAATCTGGCCGGTGCACCGATCGACGACGCCGTGAGGATCGATGATTCGCAGTGCGTGACGATGGTCTACCGGCTGCTGCGCGAAGAAGGGCTGTACGTCGGCGGATCGAGCGGAATCAACGTCGCGGCGGCGGTCTGGCTGGCCCGCAGGATGGGCCCGGGGCATACGATCGTGACTTTGCTGTGCGATCGCGGCGACATCTATCGTGCGCGGCTCTTCAATCGCGAATGGCTGCGCGAAAAAGGGTTGGAACCGGAACGGGAGCCCGAATGAGCTAGGGGTGAGGCGGCGTTTCCATTGGCTCGAATGCGACCTATGCTGAACAAATCCGGAGCGAACGCCGTTCGCCCGATTCGCCCAGACGAGGTGTGCCATGCCAGTATCAGCCACCCTGCAGGATTGCCTGCGCCAGAAGTCATCGCGGTATGAAGTGGTGTACCACCCCTATAGCCATACGAGCATGGAGACGGCCGCCGCCGCGCATATCCCCGGCGATCGCCTCGCGAAAACCGTGCTCCTCGAAGACGACGAAGGCTACGTCGCAGCCGTGTTGCCGACTACGCATGCCGTGCGCCTGTCGGATCTCTGGGTGAAGACGGGACGCCATCTCGTGCTCGCCCGCGAGGTCGAACTGCGCGAACTGTTCAAGGATTGCGACATGGGTGCGCTGCCGCCGGTCTGCATGGCATACGGCATGAAGACGTTTCTCGAGGAACGTCTTGCACAGCAGCCGGAAGTCTATTTCGAGGCCGGCGACCACGAAGCGCTGATCCACATGATGCAGGATGAATTCCTGACGCTGATGGAGACGGCCGAGCGTGCGCATTTCTCGCACAAGATGCAGGGCATGCAGTCCTGACGCGTGCGGTGAACGGGCAATTGTCAGTGCGTGTGTGACAGGGGTGCAGGTCCTGTCAGTGGGCAGGTCGCCGGATAGTTAATTCGATGTGCGAAGTGTTTGGTCATGTGTTTTAATCCGACGAGCAATCCTGAATTTATGTCGCATTCCAGATTAACTGTTTTGGGTACCTCGGGTACGGCATCGCTGGTACGCCGTCCTTGAGGAAACGATCCCGGCCAGTTCGAGGCGGTCGACCGGCATGTCCGTCGACATGCGGGCGATGACGAGGCGGGGGATGCATCCTCGAGATAATTGTTCGAATGCCCTTTTTTGGTGCGGTGCAGGAGATATGCCGATATTTATGTTGAAGCGGATCAATATCCGTTTTTGCATATACCCATACAATTCAATTACCAATTGAATAATAAAAGTTGTATTTGTGCTTACCGGAATATTATTTGAATATCCCCTCCAAACTTTGTATTCGGGTATCAAATAAAGTTTGACGGCAAAATTTTTTCCTTGCTATCTTCTGCACCCAAGTGAACGGCGCCAATGACATCACCGTGTAACGAACGGCGAATCGTCATACGAAACACGCGGTGCCGCCCGCTCAGCTGACAATTGCCTGAACGTGCAGGCGCGTGGTTTTCCGGTGCAAACACCGGGCCGCGCCGGCCGGAACGATTCCTTGAAAAAGAATGTATTGGAATTCGAATGCAATTCTTTCAATTCGGATTGCAAATTGAATTTGAAATGAAATGTTCGGGTGGATGCGGTGGCGATGCCGACCTGGTTTCGCCGCCGGCAGCAATCCGAAACTGGGCGAATCGCTTGGGGGATGGATGGTGGGCATGAAAGTCGAAGAAGGTCTGGTTACGTCGAACAGCGGACTGGCTACGCTGGGCCGTCCGCGAGAGTTCGGCAAGAAGCAACAGAATCCGGTACGCCGGTTCGGCGGCATCGGAATCGTCCTGGTGCTGCATGCAGTGCTGATCTACGCGCTGCTCAACGGCCTGGCGACGAAAGTCGTGCAGGTGATCCAGCACCCGATCGAAACCCGCATCATCGAGCCGGTCAAGCCGCCGCCGCCACCGCCGATGCCCGTGGTCAAGCTCCCGCCGCCGAAGTTCGCGCCGCCGCCGCCGCCGTTCGTCCCGCCGCCGGAAGTGCCGGTGCAGGCGCCGCCGCAGGCGACGATCACGCACCAGTCGGCCCCGGTACCCACCGCGCCGGCCGTGCAGGCACCGGTCGTGGCGCCCCCGGCGCCCGCCAAGCCCGTCAGCCATGACGTGGGTGTCGTGTGCCCGAATTCGGATGCGCTTCGCGCGTCGATCCAGTATCCGAAGGAAGCGCAGGAAAACAACATCACGGGTGACGTGACGATCGAATTCGTCGTGGATGCGGAAGGGAACATCACGAACGAGCGCGTGGCGCAGTCGGCCGATCCGGTCCTCGATCGCGCTGCCTACAACACCGTAAAACGATTCAAGTGCGTCGCGCAGGGCCAGTCGGTGCGGGTCCAGGTGCCGTTCTCGTTCAATCTGAATTGATGCAGTGGGCGGCCCGGCGCGAACCGGGTCGGGAAAAACCATCACGAACTGACGTATTAAGTTCACCGAAATAACTGGAGTGGGGTATGACGAAGCGTTCACTGGCCGCGTTGGCGGCAAGCATCCTGATGTCCGTCGTCGCAGTCGACGGATTCGTTGCGCCGCAGCTCGCCCATGCGCAGGCAAGCGGCGCGGCCGGCACGGCGGCACAGGCGGCGCCGTCTGCCGCACCGGCCACGGCTCCGGCCGCCGCCGAACCGGCTCCGCCGCCCGCGCCGGCCACGACGGAAGCAGTCGAGAACCCGTACGGGCTCGGCGCGTTGTGGAAGAACGGCGACTTCGTCGCCCGTTTCGTGCTGATCCTGCTGGTGATCATGTCGATGGGGAGCTGGTACATCATGATCACGAAGTTCCTGGAGCAGTTGCGCGCCAATCGCCGCGCGAAACTGGCAGATGCGCAGCTCTGGTCCGCACCGTCGCTGGCCGAGGGCGCCAGGCTCCTCGACGAGGCCTCGCCGTTCCGCTTCATCGCCGAAACGGCGATCGAGGCCGGCGAGCACCATGAAGATGCGCTGCTGGAAGCCGTGGACCGCAACACGTGGATCGACGTGTCGGTCGAGCGCTCGATCACGAACGTGTCGAACCGGATGCAGGACGGGCTCGCATTCCTGGCCACGGTGGGCTCCACGGCGCCGTTCGTCGGGCTGTTCGGCACGGTCTGGGGGATTTATCACGCGCTGACCGCGATCGGTATCGCCGGCCAGGCGTCGATCGACAAGGTCGCGGGCCCGGTGGGCGAGGCGCTCATCATGACCGCGATCGGCCTCGCCGTCGCGGTGCCCGCGGTGCTCGGCTACAACTTCCTGGTCCGGCGCAACAAGTCGGTGATGGAGCGGGTTCGCAACTTCGGCGCGCAACTGCATACGGTGTTGCTGGCCGGCAATCGGCGCCCGGTACGCGCGGCGTCCTCGTCGCCGGCCGCGGCGTCGCTTGCGAACTGACCGCCTGACGGAGACGCGCGATGGCCATGAACGTCGGGCAGGACGACAGCGACGAGGTGATCGCCAACATCAACACGACGCCGCTCGTCGACGTGATGCTGGTGTTGCTGATCATTTTCCTGATCACGATCCCGGTCGTGACGCACACGATCCAGCTTCAGTTGCCGAAGGAGACGGTGCAACCGCTGCAGACGACGCCGAAGAGCATCGAGATCGCGGTGAACCGCGATGGCGACTTCTTCTGGGGCGAACAGCTGGTGGATGCGCAGACACTGCTCGCGAAGCTGAAGGACGTATCGCAGCAGCAGCCGCAGCCGAGCGTCCACGTGCGGGGCGACCAGAACACCCGTTACGAGTTCATCGGCCGGGTGGTCACGATGTGCGAGCGCGCGGGGATTGCGAAACTGTCGTTCATTACGGAGCCGCCCGCACGCGGCGGCTAGTCGTGGGCGGGAACCTTGGTGAGAGGGCGGGCTGGCGGCTGGGGGGATGCACTGACGCCGGTCGGCCTTGGGGCATGGGGTCGGCGTAGGTGCTGAAGCATTAATGCTGATCGACCGCGAAGCATGGGATCAGCGTAAGTGCTGAAGCACTAACGCTGATCGACCGCGAAGCATGGGACCAGCGTAAGTGCTGAAGCACTAACGCTGGTCGACCACGAAGCATGGGAGCAGCGTAAGCGCTGAAGCACCAACGCTGATCGACCGCGAAGCATGGGATCAGCGTAAGTGCTGAAGCACGAACGCTGATCGACCGCGAAGCATGGGACCAGCGTAAGTGCTGAAGCACTAACGCTGATCGACAGGAGTCGACGATGGGAATGAATGTGCCTTCGGGCGGAAGCAATGCCGAACCGGAAGTGATGGTCGATATCAACACCACGCCGCTGATCGACGTGATGCTGGTGTTGCTGATCATGCTGATCATCACGATCCCGATTCAGATGCATTCGGTGAAGATGGACCTGCCGATGGGTAACCCGCCGCCGCCGGCCACGCCGCCGGAAATCGTGCAGATCGACATCGACTTCGACGGCACGACGACGTGGAACGGCGCACCGGTGCCGGACCGCACGGCGCTCGAGGCGAAACTGACCCAGGTGGCGGCGGAACCCGTGCAGGCGGAAATCCACCTGCGCCCCAACAAGCTGGTGCCGTACAAGGACGTGGCCGCCGTGCTCGCATCCGCGCAACGCGTGGGCGCGACCAAGATCGGCCTGATCGGCAACGAACAGTTCATGCAATGACGCCACGGACGAGCCGATGAACCAGCGACGATGGAAACGGATGATGGCGGTGGCGGCGCTCGGCGCGGCAAGCTTGCTCGGACGCCCGGCATTGCCGGCGGACGCGCTGCGGCCGGACGTGGCCAAACCGTTGGCGGCCGCACAGGACCTGTACCGGGCGCACAAGTATCGCGATGCACTGGGCAAGATCGCCCAGGCAGCGGCCGTGCCGAACCGGACGCCGTACGAAACCTACATGGTGGAGGAAATGCGCGGCGCGGCCGCGATGGCGGCCGGCGACTCGGGCACGGCCGCGCAGGCCTACGAGGCCGTACTGAACTCGGGGCGGCTGTCGGGCGAGGACGAGCAGCGGACCACGGCGGCGCTGGCCGGCATCTACTTCCAGCAGAAGAACTACCCGCTGGCGATCCGGATCGCGCAGCGCTACCTGAAGGCCGGCGGATCCGATCCGGAAATGCGCACGCTGCTCACGCAGTCGTACTACCTGTCAAACGATTGCACACCGCTCGTGAGCCAGTTGAAGGCGAGCACCGACGCGCAGGCGAACGGCGGACACGCGCCGGATGAAGGGCAGTTGCAGATGCTTGCGAGCTGTGCGCAAAAAGTGAAGGACGGCAACGCATATCGCGGTGCGCTCGGGCTGCTGGTGGCTTACCACCCGAGCCCCGCGTACTGGGACGAAATGGTCACGGCGATTCGCGGCAACCCTGGGTATCTGCCGTCGCTCGATCTCGACATCTACCGGTTGCGCCGGGCGACGGGCTCGCTCGCGACAGCCGATGCGTACATGGAGATGACGCAGCTCGCGCTGGTGGCAGGGTTGCCCGCCGAAGGCAAGCAGGTGATCGACCAGGGGTTCGCGTCCGGCGTACTCGGCAAGGACGCGCAGGCGGATCGCGAGAAACGGCTGCAGGCGCTCGCGGCAAAGCGCGCGCAGTCGGGCGGGGACGCCGCGACACCGGCTGCGCCGATCGACGCGGGCATGAACCTCGTCTTCGCAGGCAAGGCGCAGCAGGGGCTGCCGATGATGGAGCAGGCGATCGCGAAGGGCGGCCTCGAGCATCCGGACGCGGCGCGACTGCGGCTCGGCGAGGCGTATTACGTGGCCGGTCAGAAGGCGCGGGCGGTTCAGGTGCTGCGCACCGTCAAGGGCACCGACGGTTCCGCCGACCTCGCACGGCTCTGGACGGCGGTGGCCTCCCGCTAACGCAACGCACGGGCACGGCGGCTCGCAGCGCGGGAGCGGGCGTGGTCGGTGAGCGGAAATCGGTGCGCCGCTGCAATGGCACCGACGCATGAAGGGCAGGTCAGCCGAGGGAAAAGGGGCAGCCTTGTTGATTAGTAAACCGAATGAAATGTGCCGGATCGGCGCGACTGCGCGATGCGGGTGCCGTGCCGCACCACGCGCGGCTTGCGCGCCGCGACAGCGTGCAGCCGGGTATCGCGCCGGGCCGGTAGCGTCACGGCATCGGTCGAGGCTTGACGACATCAAACCGATTTCGACTGCGAGGGACCGTCTTCCCATGGTTGTGCCCCCTGATGAGTCGGTGCTCGTCGCCGTGTCGCTAGGCAACAAGATCCGGGCGCTGCGCCAGCGCCTGAAACTCACGCTCGACGAAACGTCGACGATCGCCGGCATTTCAAAGCCGTTCCTGTCGCAGGTCGAGCGTGGGCGGGCGACGCCGTCGATCACGTCGCTGGTCCGGATCGCGAAGGCGCTGGGTGTGACGATGCAGTACTTCATCGACACGCCGACGGAGGCACGCTCGGTATGCCGCGGCGATGCGCTGCAGTATTTCCAGTTCACGAACTCGGCCAGCCGGTTCGCCAGGCTGACGAATCTGGTGGACGGCCGCAAGCTCGATGCGATCCTCGTCAGGATGCCGGCGGGGCAGTTGTCGTCCGAGATGACGACGCACGCGGGCGAGGAATTCGTCTACGTGTTGCGCGGGCAGGTGGCGCTGACACTCGAGGATTGCACGTTCACGCTGAACGAGGGCGATACCGCGCATTACGAGTCGACGATGCCGCATGCGTGGCGCAACACGGCCGACGAAGAGGCGGTGATCGTCTGGGTCGGCACGCCCAGGCTGTTCTAGCAAGGGCGGCCGGCACGGCGGGCCGTCAGGAAGGAGAGGTACCCGATCGGCAGCGGATGCCGGTCGGATCGGCAGGAAGCAGGCAATGCGCTCAATGTAGGTGTTTAGTATGGCGAATCAAAATAGAAAACGACGGTGATGCTGAATGGCGCGGGTGCCCCGAAGCCGAGCCGTTCGAGTCGTGGCGGTAGAAAGCGTGGCATTCGAAGGCGTGGCAATCGCGGGTTCCGGTACACGGGCACCCAGGACGCGCAAGGAATTCACAAGGTTCCGGCGCGCAGCAGGTGGGGTCTTACTACGAGCGAGAGGGAACAAGATGAAGCAGAGAGTTTTGGCGTTGGCCATCAAGAGGATAGTCTGGGCGGAGCTGGCGCTGACGGCGGCATTGGCGCCGCCGGCGTTTGCCCAGAGCCAGCCGGCGCCGGGCGCCGTCGCGATCGCGGATGCGGTCGCGAACGGCGCGCCCGTGACCGTTGCACAGGCGGGCGGCACGCCCGACGCCGCCGCTGCCACGGGCGCCACGGCGCCCGACGCGGCAGCGGGTGCGGCAACCGAGGCCGCGCCTGCCGCACCCGGTGCGAACGGGCAGGGCAAGGTCGCGCAGATCAAGCGCTTCGAAGTGACGGGGTCGCTGATCCGGCAGGCCGACAAGACCGGTTTCCAGCAGGTGCAGACGATCACGCCGAAGGAAATCCAGGCCAGCGGCGCGGTGACCGTCACCGACTTCCTGCGCGATGCGGCGGCCAACTCGGCGAACAGCTGGGGTGAAGGGCAATCGGGCAACTTCGCGGCCGGCGCGGCCGGTATCGCGCTGCGCGGCCTGTCCGAGAAGTACACGCTCGTGATGGTCGACGGCCAGCGCGTCGCACCTTACGCATTCTTCTCGAACAGCGTCGACTCGTTCTTCGACCTCAACACGATCCCGCTCAACGATATCGAGCGGATCGAAATCGTGAAGACGGGCGCCGTGTCGCAGTACGGTTCGGACGCGATCGGCGGGGTCGTCAACATCATCACGAAACACAATTTCCGCGGCCTGCAGCTCGACGGCAGCCTCGGCAGCGCGATCAATGCCGGCAACGGCGACGGCACGACGAAGTTCGGCGTGCTCGGCGGCTTCGGCGACCTGAACGCCGACCGCTTCAACGTGACGGCCGCGCTCAGCTACTACAAGTCGAACGGCTTCACGCTGGCCGATCGCGACTCGACGCGCAACCAGGACTTCACGGGCAAGCCGGGCGGCTTCTCGCTGCTCGCGCCGTCGTACTGGAACATGCCCGGCGGCGTCGCGCAGGCGCTGAGCGGAGGCTGCCCGTTCGGCGGCTCGGTGCATCCGGCCGCATCGAATTCGCTGTCGTCCGGCTCGCCGGGCACCGTCTGCGCGTACAACACGGCCGAAAGCACGTCGATCCTGCCGATGACCGAGCGCCTGAACGCGAAGCTCCATGGTGACTTCAAGATCGACGACAAGACGACCGCGTTCGCGGATTTCCTCGAGAGCTACAACACGACCACGACCAACGACGGCCTGTGGAACAACGTGATCGGCAACCCGCAGAACCCGGCGCTCGTCTGGAATCCGCAGACGAAGCTGCTGTCGCCGTTCAACTACACGGTACCGGTCAGCAACCCGTACAACACGACGGGCGCGGCCACGCCGCTCACCTACGCGTTTCCGAACACGGTCGCGCAGAAGACCTGGGCGAACTACTGGCGTGCGGCCGCCGGCATCAAGGGGTCGTTCACGCTGCCGTACGGCGACTGGGACTGGGCGACGTCGGTCAGCCACTCGCAGAGCACGGTGTCGAACGTGTTCACGAACCAGCTGAACGTCAACGCGCTGAACAACATCTACCAGAACGGCACGCTGAATTTCGCGAACCCGGCGGCAACGCCGAACGCGTTCAACGGGCTGTTCCAGGAAGCGAACAACCTCGGCGTCTCGAAGCTCGACACGATCGACGCGACGCTGTCGACGCCGAACCTGTTCCATCTGCCGACCGGCGACGTCGGGATCGGTTTCGGCGCGCAGTTCACGCACCAGAGCGAAGTGCTGACGCCGGGCTCCGAATACCTGAGCGGGGCGGTCGTTACCCCGGACCTCGAGACGGTGAACGGCCAGCGCAACGTCGCGGCCGTCTATTACCAGATCAACGTGCCGATCCTCGAGAACCTGACGTTCAGCCAGGCCGGCCGCTACGACCACTACACGGACGTGGGCGGTGCCTTCTCGCCGCGCTTCGCGTTGCGCTACCAGCCGATCAAGGCCCTCACGCTGTATACGTCGTACAACCGCGGCTTCCGCGCGCCGACCTTCGTCGAGGACAGCAAGTCGCAGACGCTCGGCATCCAGGTCGATCCGGCCACCGGCCAGAACTACACGTCGATCACCGTCGGCAACCCGAACCTCGCGCCGGAACGCACGCGCAACTTCAATATCGGCTTCCAGGTATCGCCGAGCCGCTACACGGATCTCGGCTTCGACTGGTACAAGATCCGCATCGACAACGTGATCGGCCAGGGCGCGCCGTCACAGGTCGTGACCGATCCTACGACGGGCCAGCTGCTGTACAAGATGATTCCGTACCAGAACCTCGGTTACCTCGACACGAACGGCTTCGAAGGCACGTTCCGCCAGGGCCTGCCGCTCAAGGGCTGGGGCACGGTCACGCTGTCGGGCGACTGGGCGTACATCAACAGCTACAAGATCGGCTTCCCGGGCGGTACGCCGGTCAACGGCGCGGGCAACAACTTCACGATCACGCAGCCGTTCGGCGGCAGTTTCCCGCGCTGGCGCGGCAACACGACGCTGGACTGGAACTACCGGAAGTTCGATGCGGCGCTGACGTGGCAGTTCACGGGCCCGTACGCGCAGAACCTGCTGCCGGCGCCCGCGCCGTCGAAGGTCGGCTCGTACAGCCAGTTCAACCTGATGATGACTTACACGGGCTTCAAGAACTGGACGATCTACGGCGGCATCAACAACCTCTTCAACCGCACGCCGCCGTACGACCCGATCTTCGCGAACGGCACGCTGGACCAGAGCGGGTACGACACGTCGGTGTATTCGTACATCGGCCGGTTCGCGCAGGTGGGCGCGACGTACAAGTTCTGACGGCGATCGGTATGCGCTGACAGGCTTTGGACAGGCCGCTCCACGTCCACTACCCCCTTTTCGGGGCGGCCTTTTTTCGCCTGGCGCCACGACGTCCCGCAACCGGGCCGCGCGGCGGCGCAGTTGATCCGATCGTGTACAGCACGAACCACACGCGGGACGCGGCCGGCATGCGGCGTCCGGCACAGGCATCGACCGTGCGCAGGCAGCGCGCCCGCACGCTTCCGGACAGACCGACCATGAGACTGTTGAATGGGCGACGGGCACGCGTGCCGCGCCACTCGCACCTGAAGCGCCTTCCGTGCCTGAAGCGCACGCATGCGCGGATGCGTGCCGCCACACGCGCCGCGCTGCTTGCGTGCGCCGCGTGGCTCGTGTCGGGCGGCGTCATGCCGCAGGCCGCGCTCGCCGTGCCGGCGATCTCGCAATACGACCATCCGAAGTATCCGCCGGGCTTCACGCATTTCGACTACGCGAATCCGGACGCGCCGGACAGCGGCACGCTCGATTTCGAAAACTACGACGAAGCGCAAAGCTACGACTCGCTGAACCCGTTTCTCGTGCGCGGCTCGCCCGCACCGGACATCAAGAACCTGATGTTCGACACGCTGATGCAGCGCAGCTGGGACGAGCTCGCATCCGAATACGCGCTGATCGCCGACGACGTCGAGGTCGCGCCCGACGGGCTGTCGGCGACGTTCCATATCGATCCGGCCGCGCGCTTCTCGAACGGCGACCCGATCACCGCGGCCGACGTCAGGTATTCGTTCGACACGCTGACGAGCCCGCAGGCCTCGCCGCTGTACAACGCGCAGTTCTCGATCATCAGGCGTGCGGTGGTCGTCGACGGCCACACGGTGCGCTTCGAGTTCAAGCACGCGGAGCGCGACGCCGCGCTGATCGCGGGCGACCTGCCGGTGTTCTCGCCGAAGTGGGGCATGCGTGCGGACGGCACGCGGCCGCCGTTCGACCAGATCGCGACGGTGCCGCCGATCGCGAGCGGCCCGTACCTGATCGAGCAGCGCAAGAACGACAAGCAGATCGTCTATGTGCGCAACCCGCACTACTGGGCGGCGAACCTGCCGTCGCGACGCGGCATGTTCCGCTTCGCGCGCGTGTCGTTCAAGCTGTACCTGGATCAGTACACGGCGCTCGAGGCATTCAAGGCCGGCGACATCGACGCGCGCATGGAATACAGCGCGACGCAGTGGGCGCGCAAGTACGTCGGCAAGAACTTCCGCAACGGCATGCTCGAGCGCGGCGAGTTTCCTGACGGCCCCGCGCAGATGCAGGGCTTCCTGATGAACATGCGCAAGCCGATGTTCCAGGACGTGCGCGTGCGGCACGCGCTCGCGCTGGCGTTCGACTTCGACTGGATGAGCCGGATGATGTTCTACGGGCAGTATCGCCGTACCAACAGCTTCTGGGAGGCGAGCCCGTTCGCGGCAACCGGCGTGCCGAGCGAGAAGGAGCGCGCGTTGCTCGAACCGTTCCGCTCGACGCTGCCCCCGGAGGTGTTCGGCCCGATGGTCCGGCAGCCGTCGACGCTGCCGCCCGGATCGTTGCGCGAGAACCTGAAGCAGGCGCGCGACCTGCTCGCGCAGGCCGGCTGGTTTTACCGCGACGGCGCGCTGCGCGACGCGAACGGCACGCCGATGACGATCGAGATCATCGACGACCAGCCCGGCATGGACCGCCTGATCCTGCCGTACACGCAGGCGCTCGCGATGCTCGGCATCCACGCGTACCTGCGCGAGATCGACAGCGCGGTCTACCTGAAGCGGCTCGACAACTTCGAGTACGACATGACGACGTACATCTACCTGCCCGTGACGATCCCGGGTGCGGAGCTGACGCGCCGCTTCGGCAGCGCGGCCGCGTCGCAGCCGGGCTCCGAGAACTATCCGGGCGTGAAGTCGAAGGCCGTCGATGCGCTGATCCGCGCGGCGCTCGCCGCCGACACGCTCGACGATCTCGAGACGGCCACGCACGCGCTCGACCGCGTGCTGATCAACCTGTACGCGCTGATTCCGCAGTACTACCTGCCGAATGCGCGGATCGCGTACAAGGCGACGCTCGGCCACCCGGCGATCGTGCCGGACTCCTATCAGTATGAAGACTGGATCATCGACTACTGGTACGTGAAGCATCCGGCGGCGAAACCCGCGCCGGCAGCCTGACGGGGAACGACGATGCTGGCATACATACTCAGGCGGTTGCTGCTGATGGTCCCGACGCTGATCGGGGTGGTGACGATCACGTTCGCGGTCACGCAGTTCGTGCCGGGCGGCCCGGTCGAACAGGTGCTCGCGCAGCTGCGCCACGGCAGTGCGCGCGGCGGGGAGGCGGGCGGCGCAGGCGGCGGCTACCACGGCAGCCAGGGCGTCGACCCACAGCAGATCGAACAGATCCGCAAGCAGTTCGGCTTCGACAGACCGCCGCTCGAACGCTACGTGCTGATGCTGAAGAGTTATGCGACGTTCGACCTCGGCCAGTCCTATTTCGCGCATCGCAGCGTGTGGGCCGTCATTCGCTCGAAGCTGCCGGTGTCGATCACGCTCGGGATGTGGACGGTGATCCTCACGTACCTGGTGTCGGTGCCGCTCGGCATCGCGAAGGCGGTGCGCAACGGGTCGCGGTTCGATACCGTGACGAGCGTGCTGGTGCTGGCCGGCTACGCGGTGCCGGGCTTCGTGCTCGGCGTGCTGCTGCTGATGCTGTTCGGCGGCGGCACGTTCTGGCAGGTGTTTCCGATGCGCGGGCTCACGTCCGACAACTTCGACGATCTGACGCTGATCGGAAAGGCGCTCGACTATCTGTGGCACATCGTGATGCCGGTGACGGCGTCGGTCGTCGGCAACTTCGCGATCGTCACGATTCTCACCAAGAACACGTTCCTCGAGGAGATCGGCCGGCAATACGTGCTGACCGCCCGCGCGAAGGGCGCGCCCGAGCGCGACGTGCTGTGGAAGCACGTGCTGCGCAACGCAGCGATCCCGCCGCTCACCGGGCTGCCGGCCGCGTTCGTCGGCGCCTTCCTGAACGGCAACCTGCTGATCGAGACGCTGTTTTCGCTCGACGGCATGGGGCAACTGTCGTACGACTCGGTGATCCGCCGCGACTATCCGGTCGTGCTCGGCTCGCTGTTCCTGTTCACGCTGATCGGCCTGCTGACCAAACTCATCGCGGATATCTGCTATGTCCTCGTCGACCCCCGTATCCAGTTCAACCGCCTGGACCACTGACCAGGCATGCGCCGCGTGCTCGGCCTCGCCGTCGCCGTGGCGGCGCACGTGGTTACGCTTTCGCGCACAGCCGCTCGGCTACTGGAGCCTCGTGATCTTCACGGTGCTGTTCGTGCTCAGCCTTGGCGCGAACCTGCTGTCGAACGACCGGCCGCTGATCGTGCGCTACGACGGGCACTATTACTTCCCGATCGTGAAGGACTATCCGGAGACCGCGTTCGGCGGCGATTTTCCCGCGATGACGAACTATCTCGACCCGTACATCCGCACGAAACTCGAGTCGCACGGCAATTTCGCGCTTTATCCGCCGAACCGCTATCGCTACGACACGATCGACTATTTCGCGTCGCGGCCGTATCCGGCACCGCCGTCCGCCAGCAACTGGCTCGGCACCGACCAGTTCGGGCGCGACGTGCTCGCGCGGCTGCTGTATGGGTTCCGGCTGTCGGTGCTGATGGCGTTCGCGCTGACGGTATCGGGTGTGCTGGTCGGCGTGCTGACCGGCGCGCTGCAAGGCTTCTACGGCGGCCGTACCGACCTGGTCGGCCAGCGCCTGATCGAGATCTGGAGCGCGCTGCCCGACCTGTACCTGCTGATCATCTTCGCGTCGATCTTCACACCGTCGCTGTGGCTGCTGTTCGTGCTGCTGTCGATGTTCGGCTGGCTCGTGCTGTCCGACTACGTGCGCGCCGAATTCCTGCGCAACCGCGCGCTCGACTACGTGAAAGCGGCACGCACGATGGGGCTGACGAACGCGCAGATCATCTGGCGCCACGTGTTGCCGAACAGCCTGACGCCCGTGATCACGTTCCTGCCGTTCCGGATGAGCGCGGCGATCCTGTCGCTGACGAGCCTCGACTTCCTCGGGCTCGGCGTGCCGCCGCCGACGCCGAGCCTCGGCGAACTGCTGCAGGAGGGGAAGAACAACCTGGATGCGTGGTGGATCTCGATCGCGGCGTTCGCGGCGCTGGTGGTGACGCTGCTGCTGCTCACCTTCATGGGCGATGCGCTGCGCAACGCGCTCGACACGCGCACGCGCGGCTCGGCATTCGGCGGAGGGCGATGATGACGAGACCGTTGCTGCAGATCGACGGGTTTTCCGCGCATTTCGGCGCGAACGCGGCCGTTCAGGACCTGAACCTGTCGATCGGCCGCGGCGAGCGCATGGCGCTCGTCGGCGAGTCGGGGTCGGGCAAGAGCGTGACCGCGCTGTCGATCCTGCGGCTCGCGCAGCAGGCGACGCTGTCGGGGCGGATGCTGTTCGACGGCGAGGATCTGCTCGCGAAGACCGAGCAGCAGATGCGCGGGATCCGCGGCGCCGATATCGCGATGGTGTTCCAGGAGCCGATGACGGCGCTCAATCCGCTGTATACGATCGGCAAGCAGATCGCCGAGAGCCTGCGGCTGCACGAGGGGCTGCGCCCGGGCGAGGCGCGCGAGCGCGGGATCGCGCTGCTGCGCCGCACCGGGATTCCCGAGCCGGAGCGGCGTATCGACAGTTTTCCGCACCAGCTGTCGGGCGGGCAGCGGCAACGCGCGATGATCGCGATGGCGCTGGCGTGCCGGCCGCGGCTGCTGCTCGCGGACGAGCCGACCACCGCGCTCGACGTGACGGTGCGCCAGCAGATCGTCGAGCTGCTGATCGAGCTGCAGGAGCGGGAGGCCGCCGAGCGCGGGATGGCCGTGCTGCTGATCACGCACGACCTGAACCTCGTGCGGCGCTTCGCGCAGCGTGTGGCCGTGATGGAGAAGGGCGTGCTGGTGGAGACCGGCACGACCGCCGGGCTGTTCGCGGCGCCGCAGCATCCGTACACACGCCGGCTGCTCGACAGCGCGCCGCAACGGGCGGTCGAGCCGGTCGCCGCCGGCGCGCAGACGATCCTCGACGTGCGGCAACTCGCCGTCGACTACCGCATCGCGGCAAAGGGCTGGCGCTCGGTGCTCGGCAAGACCACGTTCCGCGCCGTGCACGACGTGCAGTTGAGCCTGAAGCGCGGCGAGACGCTCGGGATCGTCGGCGAGTCGGGTTCGGGGAAATCGACGCTCGCGTCGGCGGTGCTCGGCTTGCAGCGGCCGGCGTCGGGCGGGATCGAGATCGACGGCATGCCGCTCGCGTCGCTGCGCACGACGCAGGGCCGGCGCACGCTGTACGGGCGCATGCAGGTGGTGTTCCAGGATCCGTTCGGCTCGCTGTCGCCGCGCATGACGGTCGAGCAGATCGTCGGCGAAGGGCTGGGCGTGCACCGGCCGCAGGTGACCGGCGACGCGCGGCGGACGCGGATCGCCGCGCTGCTGCAGGAGGTCGGGCTGCCGGCCGAGGCGATGCTGCGTTATCCGCACGAGTTTTCCGGCGGGCAGCGGCAGCGGATCGCGATCGCGCGGGCGCTGGCGGTGGAGCCGGAACTGCTGGTGCTCGACGAGCCGACGAGCGCGCTCGACGTGTCGATCCAGAAGCAGGTGCTGAATCTGCTGACGAATCTGCAAAAGAAGTACAAACTCAGCTACCTGTTCATCACGCACGATCTGGCGGTGATGCGCGCGATGGCCCACCGGGTCATCGTGATGAAGGCGGGGCGCGTGGTCGAGGCGGGCGAGACGCTCGACGTGCTGCACGCGCCATCCCATCCGTATACACGGGCGCTGCTCGCGTCGTCCATGCCGGCGCCGACGCCGGCGCGCGGCCCGGAGCAGAGGCAAGAGAGAACCGATGATTGACGAGAACCGGGCGCCGGGCGCCCGAGCCGTACAGGCGGCGCAGGCGTTGCGAAGCGACGCCGATTTCTGGTCGCTGCGTATCGTCGACGAGACGATCGACGAACATGCGGTGCGCAACGACGTCGCGCAGCCGTTCTCGCGCACGCGCGAGCGCGGCGCGATGCTGATGGCCCGGGCCGGCACGGGCGCGGGTTATGCGGCGACGCCCGACCTGTCCCCGGCCGGGCTGCAGGCGGCGCTCGACATCGCGACCGCGCGGGCACGGGCCAGCGCGCCGTGGGCGCTGGTCGATCATCGCCAGGCCGAGCGCCCGCAGACGAGCGGCACGTATGCGTCGCCCGATGTCGACGCGGCGCTGCCGTCGCGCGCGGAATGGATCGAGCGTCTCGCGCACGAATGCGCGGCGGCGAACCTCGGCGCGCGCATCGTCGAGCGCGCGGCGAGCGTGATGATCGTCGATACAGAGCAGTGTTACCTGACGAGCGACGGCGTCCGGATCGACCAGCGGTTCCGCTTCCTGATGCCCGAGCTGCACGCCGTCGCCCACGGCGACGGCGACACGCAGACGCGCTCGCTCGGTCAATCGGGCACGCTGGCGCAGGGCGGCATCGACGTGCTGGCGCGCTACGGCTTCGACGGCGCCGGCGCGCGCGTCGCCGACGAGGCGCTGCAGCTGCTCGCCGCGCCGAACTGCCCGACCGGCCGGCGCGACCTGTTGCTGATGCCCGACCAGATGATGCTGCAGATCCACGAATCGATCGGCCATCCGCTCGAACTCGACCGGATCCTCGGCGACGAGCGCAACTTCGCCGGATCGAGCTTCGTCAGGCCGGAAATGGTCGGCCACTACCAGTACGGCTCGCCGCTGCTGAACGTCACGTTCGATCCCGAGCCGGCCGCCGAAGCCGCGTCCTACGCGTTCGATGACGACGGCACGCCGGCGCGCAAGCAGTACCTGATCCGCAACGGCGTGCTCGAACGGCTGCTCGGCGGGGCGCTGTCGCAGCAGCGTGCGGGCCTGCCGGGTGTCGCCAATTCGCGCGCGTCGAGCTGGAACCGCGCGCCGATCGACCGGATGGCGAACCTGAACGTCGAACCTGGCGACCAGTCGCTCGATGCGCTGGTCGCGGGCACCGAGCACGGAATCCTGATGCGCACCAACACGTCCTGGTCGATCGACGACCACCGCAACAAATTCCAGTTCGGTTGCGAATTCGGGCAACTGATCGAGAACGGCCGGCTCACGCAGGTCGTCAAGCGCCCGAACTACCGCGGCATCTCCGCGCAGTTCTGGCGCAGCCTGCGCGCGGTAGGCGACGCGGGCACGTTCGGCATCTACGGCACGCCTTATTGCGGGAAGGGCGAGCCCGCGCAGATCATCCGGGTCGGCCACGCCGCGCCGGCCTGCGTGTTCGCCGATGTCGACGTATTCGGAGGCGCGTGATGACGGGATTCGATCCGATGGCACGCCGCGCCGGCATCGACTGGCATGCGCATTTCACCCGGCTCGCCGACGAGGCGCAACGGCTGAAGGCGCCGGCCGAAACCGTCCTGCTCGGTTTCTCGAGCGAAACGTCCGACTTCGTCCGCTTCAACGGCGGCAGGATTCGCCAGACCGGTCGCGTCACGCAGGGGCGATTGTCCGTGCGGCTCGTCGACGGGGCGCGGCAAGCGCACTCGGCGCTGACCGTCTGCGGCGATCCGGCGGCCGACCTGCCCGAACTGGCCGCCGCGCTGGCCGTGCTGCGCGACGGCCTGCGCGATGCACCGGACGATCCACACCTGCTGTTCGATACCTCGTCGTGGCTGCAGGAAACCCACCGCACCGGGCGCCTGCCGGATGCGGACGGGCTCGCGCGCGTCGTGGCCGAATGCGCGCGCGGTCTCGATTTCGTCGGCTTCTACGCGGGCGGCACGCTGGCGCGCGGCTTCGCGTCGTCGACCGGCAGCCGCGGCTGGTACGAGGTCGAGAACTTCAACTTCAGCTGGTCGCTGTACGACCCGAGCGGACGGGCGATCAAGACCGCCTACGCAGGCGACGACTGGAGCGATGCGGCGTTCGCCGCCCGCGTCGAGGCGGCCGCCGCGCGGCTGCCCGTGCTCGGCCGCACGCCGAAGGCGCTTGCGCCCGGACGCTACCGCGCGTATTTCGCGCCGGACGCCGTTCACGAGATGACGAGCCTGCTCGGCTGGAGCGGCTTTTCGGCGCGTGCGCTGGCGAGCGCCCGCAGCCCGCTGCATCGCCTGTACACCGGCGAGGTCGCGCTCGATCCGCGCGTGTCGATCACCGAGGATTTCTCGCTGGGCATCGCGCCGGCGTTCAACGCGGACGGCTACCGGCGTGACAGCGTGCCGCTCGTCGTCGGCGGGCGCGGGGAAGGGCAGCTCGTGAGCGCACGCACCGCGCGCGAGCACGGGCGTGTGCCGAACGGGGCGGACAACGGCGAATCGCCGCAGTCGCTGACGATCGCGGGCGGCACGCTCGCGGATGCCGACGTGCTGGCCGCGCTCGACACGGGGCTCTACGTCGGCAACCTCTGGTACCTGAACTTCTCGGACCCGATCGCCTGCCGGATGACGGGGATGACGCGCTTCGCGACGTTCTGGGTCGAAGGCGGGCGCATCGTCGCGCCGGTCGACGCGATGCGGTTCGACGACAGTTTCTACCGGCTGTTCGGATCGGAGCTCGAGCAGCTCGGCGCGACGCCTGCGCTGCTCGCGAACGACGACACGTACGGCGAGCGCGCCACCGGAGGCGCGCAGCTGCCGGGGCTGCTCGCGCGCGCGTTCGAACTCACGCTGTAGCGCGGCTGCCGGTACTCGCCGATGCCGTCATTCTTCATCGACCGTCCCGTCTTTGCGTGGATCGTCGCGCTCGCGATCGTCGTCGCGGGCGTGCTGGCCATTCCGCAATTGCCGATCGCGCAGTATCCGCGCCTGGCGCCGCCGCGGGTCGTGGTCACCGCCTCTTATCCGGGCGCGTCGACCGAGACGGTCGATGCCGACGTCGGCAGCGTCATCGAGGAAAGCCTCGACGGCGCCGACGGGCTGCTGTATTACGAGACGAGCAGCGACGGCCACGGCAACCTCGAGATCGACGTGACGTTCTCGCCCGGCACCGATCCGGACATCGCGCTCGTCGACGTCAACAACCGGTTGAAGCAGGTCGAGCCGCGGCTGCCGCAGCAGGTCGTCCAGCAGGGGATCGGCGTGTTCAAGGCGGCGAACACGTTCCTGATGCTCGTCACGCTGACGTCGACCGACGGCACACGCGATTCCGCGCAGCTCGGCGACTACCTGAACCGCTACGTGCTGCGTGAGCTGAAGCGCGCGCCGGGTGTCGGCGCGGCCGAGCTGTGGGATGCCGACGAGGCGCTGCGGGTCTGGCTCGATCCCGTGAAGTTGCGCGAATACGATCTCGGCGCCGACGACGTGATCGCGGCGATCAGCGCGCAGAACGCGACGGTCACGGCCGGCGCGATCGGCGACGCGCCGTTCGTGCACGGCCAGCAGCTGACCGCGACGGTCGTGGTCAAGGGGCAGCTTGCGTCGCCCGAGGAGTTCGGCCGGATCGTGCTGAAGTCGAAGCAGGACGGTTCGGCGGTGCGCGTCGCCGACGTCGCGCGCGTCGAGATCGGCCGCGACGACTATTCGTTTTATTCGCGGCTGAACGGCCGGCCGGCCGCGACGGTCGGCATCCAGCTCGGCCCGCGCGGCAACGCGCTCGAAACGTCGAATGCGATCCGCGCACGGCTCGCCGAGCTGTCGCGGACGCTGCCGCCGGGCATCGCGGTCGAGATTCCCTTCGACGGCGCGCATTTCGTCAAGATCGCGATCCACGAAGTCGTGCTGACGCTCGTCGAGGCCGTCGTGCTGGTGTTCTGCGTAATGTGGCTGTTCCTGCGCGACCTGCGCTACACGCTGGTGCCGACCGTCGTGATTCCGGTCACGCTGATGGGCGCGTTCGTCGCGATGTGGGCGTTCGGGCTGTCGATCAACGTGTTCACGATGTTCGGCCTCGTGCTGGCGATCGGCATCCTGGTCGACGATGCGATCGTCGTCGTCGAGAGCGTGCATCGCGTGATGGAGGAGGGCGTATCGCCGCGCGACGCCACACGGCGGGCCATGAAGCGGATCGGCGGGGCGATCGTCGGCGTGACCGCGGTGCTGACCGCCGTATTCGTGCCGATGGCGTTTTTCCCGGGCAGTGTCGGCGGCATCTACCGGCAGTTCGCGGTGGCGATGATCGCGTCGATGCTGGTGTCGTCGTTCATGGCGCTGTCGCTCACGCCCGCGCTGTGCGCGAACCTGCTGAAGCCGGTCGCGCGACACGGCGGCGGAACCGGCCGGGCGACGCGACGCGGCATCGGCGCGCGTCTGGCCGACCGGTTCGGTGCGGCCTTCGCGCGCACCGAATCCGGCTATCGCCGCGTCGCGGTGTTTGCCGTGCGCCGCACCGGGATGGTCGTGGCCGTCTATGCGGCACTCGTGCTCGCATGCGGGCTGCTGTACTGGATGATGCCGGGCGGCTTCCTGCCCACCGAGGATCAGGGGCAACTGCAGGTGATGATCCAGTTGCCGGCGGGCGCCACGCAGGCGCGCACGCTCGCGGTCGTCGAGCGTGTCGAGGCGATCCTGCGTGCGGAGCCGGCGATAGCGAACGTGACGAGCGTGATCGGCTGGAGTTTCGCGGGCAGCGGGCAGAACGTCGGGATGGCGTTCGTGGAACTGAAGGACTGGGCGCAACGCGACGTCGACGCGATGGCGTTGCGCGACCGGCTCAACGCGCGTTTCGGCGCGATCCTCGACGGCGACGTCGAGGCGGCGCTGCCGCCTTCGGTGCGCGGCATCGGGCATTCCGACGGATTCACGTTCCGGCTCGAGGATCGCGGCGGGGGCGGGCTCGACGCGCTGAAGGCGGCCCGCGCGAAGCTTGCCGAGCGTGCGAAGGCGGATCCGCTGCTCTCGGCCGTGCATTTCGAAGACCTGCCGGACGCGCCGCGTATCGAGCTCGACGTCGATCGCGCGAAGGCGTATGCGCTCGGCGTGCCGTTCGAGCGGATCGCCGGGCTCCTGGGCGGCACGTTCGGTTCGAACTACATCAACGACTTTCCGGCGTCGGGCCGGATGCGGCGGGTGATCATCGAGGCCGACCCGGTTGCGCGCGCGACCGACGCGCAACTGATGGCGCTGACCGTCCCGAACCGCACCGGCGACATGGTGCCGCTTTCGGCGCTTGCCGCGCCGCACTGGACGATCGGCCCGGTGATGCTGAACCGGTACAACGGTTATCCGTCGCTCGACATCAGCGGCCGGGCGGCGACCGGCACGAGTTCGGGCGCGGCGATGGCGGAGATGGAGCGGCTGGCCGGTGCGCTGCCGGCCGGGATCGGTTTCGACTGGGTCGATGCGGCGCGCGAGGAGCAGGTCGCCGCACGGCAGACGCCGCTGCTCGTCGGGTTGTCGGTGCTCGCGGTCTTCATGGCGCTGGCCGCGCTGTACGAAAGCTGGACGATTCCGCTGTCGGTGCTGACGATCGTGCCGCTCGGCATGATCGGCGCGATCGCGGCGGCACTCGTGCGCGGCATGCCGAACGACGTGTACTTCAAGGTCGGGATGATCACCGTGGTCGGGCTGGCGGCGAAGAACGCGATCCTGATCGTGCAGTACGCGCGCGACCTGGCCGGTCATGGCGTGCCGCTGCGGCAGGCGGTGGTCGATGCGGCCGCTGCGCGATTCCGGCCGATCGTGATGACGTCGATGGCGTTCCTGCTCGGCGTCGTGCCGCTCGTGCTGGCGACGGGCGCCGGGGCGGAAAGCCGGCGATCGATCGGCACGGGCGCGTTCGGGGGTGTGCTGGCGGCAACGGTGTTCGGCCTCGTGTTCGCGCCGGTGGCGTTTCGTGTCGTGGCGTCGGCCGGGCGACGCGGCCGGCGTGCGGCGGTGGCGACGCGCGACGATCGTCAGGCTGAGGCGGTGGGGGAGTGACGACGTGCCACGCAGTGCCGGCAGGTGGATTTCGTGCGTTGCGTTGCGTTGATTGAATGCGATCGTCGTGCGGACGTCTCGCAGACGGCGCGATGCTCAATTCGAATTCCATGAGACGGATTCAAACGATGTCCTACGTTCTGTATTACTCGCCCGGTGCGGCCAGCATGGCCGTGCACTGGATGCTGATCGAACTCGGTGTGCCGTTCGAAACGCGTCTCGTCGATATCGATGCGGGTGCGCAGCATACGCCCGAGTACCTGCGGATGAATCCGGCCGGCAGGGTGCCGACGCTGGTCGTCGACGGCATACCGCGGACCGAATCGGCCGCCTTGCTGATGCTGCTTGCCGAACGCCATCCGCAGCCGTCGCTGGCTCCCCGTCCGGGCGCGCCCGAACGTCCCGAGTGGTTCGAGATGATGGTCTATCTGGCCAATTCGGTATTGCCTGCGATGCGAAACTGGTTCTATGCGGAGACGGATGGCGATCCGCGATGCGCCGAGATGGTGAAGGCGTTTTCGCGGGGGCAAATCGAGGAATCGATGGCGCATCTCGACAATCTGCTGTCCGACGGTCGTTCGTACCTGATCAACAATCGGTTGAGTACGGTGGACTTCCTTGCGTTGATGCTCATGCGCTGGACGCGCAACATGCCGCGCCCGGCAACGACATGGCCGCATCTTGCGACGTACATACAGCACCTTCGCGGGATGCCGACGTTTGTCGAGTTGAACGCGCGGGAAGGGTTGACTGAGTGGATGAATCCGGTTTCTTGAGTGTTCTTGAAAAGTGACGCAGCAGTCGATTGGGGGGCTGCTCGTCTGTTTGAGCAATACCCGCGGTCCTGCCTCGTACGACGTGGGACCGGCGGCGAATATCCGGCGTCAGGTGCCCGCCCTCGCCGGAGCGTCGCGGCGGCGGTATCTGAAAAACGACCACAACATCGCGGTCGCGTCCGGGCCCTCCGCCGCGTGAAACGGCACGCGAGCGTCGCCGCCGCTCCACGCGTGACCGAGCCTGCGTACGATGCAGACACGCACGACGCAGCGGCCGCTGCGCCGATGGTCGATGACCAGCCGGTCGCCTCGATCCGACACGGTGCGCGTACCGCTGATGGGCTCACCCTCCGCGTCGATGAAACGATTGACACGCAACCACTGGCGCGCGGCCTGTTCCGCGTTGATTTTCGCAACGACGCCGTCCCGTTCGCCATGCACGATCAGCGCCGGCATGCCGGGGTAGTCCCGCACGCAGACGGCCGCATCGATGAGTTGCACCGGGTCGCTGCGGGTGCCGTACTGCATCACCTTCAATGCGTCGAGCGACGAGCGGGCGGCCGCGGAAACGGCGCCCGAATGAAGCGCTACGGCCGCAAATAGCGTCGGGGCATGCAGCGCGAGTTGCGCGGCAAGCCCGGCGCCGGCGGACATGCCCGCGACGTAGACGCGGGCGGGATCGAACGCGTGCTGCCGGACGATCGCCCGGATCAGCGACGCGATCGCATCCGCGTCGGAGCCGGCGGTCGGCTCGGGCGGGTCGAACCAGTTCCAGCAGCGATGGGGGTGCCTGCTTTTCGATTGTTCGGGCAAGAGCACGGAGAAGCCGAAACGATCGGCGGCACGATCGATCCGCGTGCCGAGCGCGAACGACTCGGCCGTCTGCTTGCAGCCGTGAAGCATGACGACGAGCGGGCCATGGCGCGGCGCGTTTCGCGGACGATACAGCGAGTAGGTGACGTGATTGACGAAACGGCCGGGCGCCGGCAGCGACGAGAAGAACGAGCGGGCCCACACGCCGTCGGTGGACAGCGCGGGCTTGCGGGAAGCGGGCTTCGTGCGCGGGGCCGCTGTGCGCCGCGTCGCCGTTCTCTTGGGCAGCGAAGCGAACGGATTCAATCTCAGCCAATGACTCACCGGTTTTCGCGGCATGATCGGTAAGCGGCATGCGGGGTCGCATGCCGGATGGTGACGAAGAACACGCGGTCGGCCGTCAGACCCCGTCAGACCGCGCGATTGAACAGACGGATCACGAACAGCAGGATCACGGCGCCGATGACGGCGATGACGATCGAGCCGAGAATGCCGCTGAAGCCGATGCCGAGCAACCCGGCGAGCCAGCCGCCGATCACCGCGCCGACGATGCCGACCACGATGTCGATCAGCAAGCCGAAGCCTCCGCCCTTGACGAGTACGCCCGCGAGCCATCCTGCGACTGCGCCGATGATCAGCCATACGATCAAACCATGTACATCCATGATGTTTCCCCTCTCCTTTGGATCGACGGCAGATTCGTGAAACGGGATCTGCCCGACCGTCCGCGCAACGGGACAGAACGCGAAACGGAATTGCTCGTTTTTGCACTACCTTGAAGCCGCCCAGCCCGATTGAAGTGGTCCGAAGAAATCGGACCGGTCAGCCGGCCGGGCCTCTCGTGGAAGCGGCCGCTCCGGCACTCGCCCGGACGTTTCGCGCGGGTCTGCGCCGGTTTACTTCTCCACCATGTCCCGCGTCATTCGCCCGATCAACGCGACCAGCCCGGCGCGAACGGACGTCGTCACGATGCGCCGCGGCCCAAGGATCACGAAACCGGCCAGCGCCACCGCGACGGCCGCGACGGCCGAGCCGCCGAGGGTCGGCAACTTCATCGCCGGATAGTCCGCGATGTCGCCGGAACGCGCTCGCCGGGCCGTTTCGACGACGTGGTTCGACGCGGACAGTTCGGCCCGGGTCGCCGCCATGCGGGCCAGCAGGACACGCCGCCTCGATTCCGGCGAACCATCGGAGATTCGTCGTTTCATCACAGGCTCTCTCTGGCGGTCTGGATGTCGCGCTGCAATTCCTCGGTCAGGACGGAAAACGTGCCGTGTCTGTCGCGCATGCGCACCGCTGCAAAGGAGGCGATCGACACGCACACCCAGAACCCGGCGACGACCCATGACGTCTCGATCAGATACGGCGTTCGTGCGGCGCTGACGATCGCCGCCACGCACACGAAAGCCAGTCCGAACGTCACGCTCAGGCCGAGCAACGCATACAGCATCAGATCGCGCAGGAAGTACTTCCTGGCAAGGTCGAATTCGATTGCCGCGAGACCCGCGTAGTCGGCCAGACGCGCGACCGAGAATTGCGCGACGTCCTGCCATTTCCTGATTCTCGAAAGCAAAACCATGACATGCTCCGATGATGACCTCAACGCATGCCGTCGGGTTCGTGACAGCCGATCAGCGCTTCGACCACATTGCGCCGATGATGAAACTCACCGCTGCGACGGTCGCCAGCGTCGCAATCGGATTGCTTGCGGCAACGTCGCGCACCTGCTCGAGCGCCTCGCCATAGGTTTGCTGAACCGCGCCGGCCACCTGGCGCGCTTTTCCGTCGAATTGCATGTCGGCACTTCCCGTGGCGTCACCCACCGCCTCCTGCGCTTTGCCCGCCAGCTTCTGCACCGTGCCTTCCGTCTTTTCGAACATGATCGACCTCGTCGTTCAATCGGGTTGCGTGACCATTGGGACAATGCTGGATCACATTCGTGACGCCATTCGATATCCCGGGGCTCAGTGTAGAGGGGGCGCAGCGTGCAGGGCATGTTCAAATGCACTGGGCGGCGTAGTGCATTTGAGGGGGCGCGCGGGTGCGCAGCAGGTGTGCGCCCGCGAGCAGCCCCCGCACGGAACGTGCCGATCCAGCGTTGCCGGTGCGCGGTGCGTGGTGCTCGGGACGCAGACGAGCCAGCCGGCCCGCGACAGCATGAGACAGGCGGCGGTTTCGGCGATGGCGGAATGGCTCCGGGGCCGATCCGTGAGATGCGCAACGGTGGCGATCGTTGCGCGTTCCGCCGTCAACGTGCGGTGTCGCCGAGCAACTGGCGGCGCAACGATTGTGCACGGGTGCGCGGATCGAGCCAGATGTCGAAGAAGGCGCGCGCGAAGACCGGATCGGGGATATCGGCCGTAAGGCGGCCGTTCGTGTAGAAGCGCGCACCCTGATCGGGCAGGTAGACGCCGCAGAGTACGTCGCCGCGCACGACGTCGGTAAATGCCCGTGCGATGTCGGCGCGCCACGCGTCGCGGGTCGCCGCGGGCAGCGGTGCGGGCGCGAGGCGCTCGATTTCGGCCATGCCGGTGGCGACGAGCCGCGCGCCGCTCACGTCGTGGCGATACGTGAGCGAAAGTGCGAACGGCGTGTCGAATCCCGCGGGCGGGTGGGGCGCCCACAGCTGCGCGTCGTACAGACAGACGCCGAATACGCAGAATTGGCCGGCCCCGATCATCCGTGCCGACGCGACCTCGTCAACGCAACGCGCGCCGGCCTCCGGCGCCGCGGAAAGCACCGCCGCCAGCGCGAGGATCGCAGCCCGGTGTCTCGCGTTCATGTCAGCGTGCCGACGACACGACGAAATGCATCACGTCGGTGCGCCGCTCGGCGAACCCCGCCTCGCAATAGGCGAGGTAAAGCCGCCACGTTCGGATGAAGGTCTCGTCGAACCCCAATGCACGCACGGCGTCGACGTGATCCTCGAACGCCTCCCGCCAGGCGCGCAACGTGCGTGCGTAGTCGAGTCCGAACGCGAGCACCGGCTCCGCGGCAAGACCCGCGCGGGCAGCCGCGTCGACGAAGCGCTCGGCGCTCGGCAGCATGCCGCCCGGAAAGATGAACTCGCGAATGAAGTCGCTCGAAGCCCGGTAGGCCTCGAACTGCGACTCGGCGATCGTGATCGACTGGATCAGCGCCCGCGCGCCTGCCTTCAGATGCTGCCCGAGCGTGTCGAAATACACCGGCCAGAACGCTTCGCCCACGGCCTCGAACATCTCGATCGACACGATCGCGTCGTACTGTCCGTCGATGTCGCGGTAGTCGCGCAACTCGACCGTCACGCGATCGGACAGCCCCGCACGCGCGATGCGCTCGACCGCCAGCGCGTATTGCGCCTCCGAGATCGTCAGCGCACGCACGCGAATGCCCTGGCGTGCGGCGTACATCGCGAAGCCGCCCCAGCCGCAGCCGATTTCGAGCACGTGCATGCCGGCGCGCAGCCCGAGCGATGCGACGATGCGTTGATATTTCGCCGCCTGCGCATCGGCGAGCGAGCGCTGCTCGTCGCCGTCGAAGCAGGCGCTCGAATACGTCCACGTGTCATCGAGCCACAACCCGTAGAAGCGGTTGCCGAGATCGTAATGCGCGTGGATGTTGCGGCGGCTGCCGGCGCGTGTATTCATCCGCAGCCGGTGGCGTAGCGCATACCAAAGGCGGGCGACGCGCCCGCCCGTCAGCGTCTGCGCGATCGCCGGCTCGTTGCGGATCGCCAGACGCAGCAGCGCGACGAGGTCGGGGGTGTCGACCTGGCGTGCGCGATACGCTTCCGCGAACCCGATGTCGCCCGCGCGCAGGATCGCGCGGCACGCCCGCCAGTCGCGGATCTGCAGCGTCGCGGCCGGCTGGCAGTGCGGATCGCCGAACACGTATTGCGCGCCTTCGGGCGTCACGAGTATCACGTGGCCGTGCCGCAGCCGCCGCAGCAGCGCGACGAACAACCGCGAAGAAAGCGGCAGCGCGGGTTGCGATGCGTTCGATAACAGGCGCAGCAGGGTCATGGGCGGACCTCGTGGTCGGACACCGCAGGGCGGCAGGGCGGCGACACCCGTGCCGACGGGGGCGGCGGCGCATCGGCGCAGGACGGCCGGGCAGGGGGCGTCCTGCCGTGGAACGGCACGCGCTTGAGCCAGAGCCGCAGCGCCTGCCAATGGATCCGGACGATCACACCGATCGCGTTGAACGGCTGCCGCGCGAGCGCGCGCCACGCCCGCGCGGCGCTCAGCGGGCCGGCCTGCATGACGAGCGCCGTCCGCAGCAGCAGACCGTCATCGTCGCGGTAGTCGATGGCGACCCGCAGGTGGTCGCCGCGCTGGCGCACGCGAAACGCGTATGTCCCGACGACGTCGCAAAACGGCGATACGTGAAACGTCTTGCGGCAGACGAGGACGGTGTCGTCCCCGATCGGCGCGTGCCGCCTCGCGCTCAGCAAGTAGCCGTGGTGCGCGCCGAACGTATTGCGCACATCGGCGTACAGCGCGCGAAGGCGACCCGCGCGGTCGTAGCAGTACCAGAAGCTCACGGGGTTGAACGCATGGCCGAAGAGGCGCGGGATCGTCTGCAGCCAGATCGGGCCGTCGGCCGGAATGCCGGCTTCGGCGAGGCGGGCGCGCAGCCACGGCGCAAGCGGCTGGCCGTCACGCGGCCCGTAGTCGCGCGACGCGAGTCCGAACGGCCGCCAGCGATCGACGCCGAACCAGTTGCCGTCGATCTCGTGAAGCCGCTCGATATCGCAGCAGATCTGGAACAGCGGATACGTGAACGCATGGTGAACGGGCCGCAGCCGCTCGTGCATCACGTGCCCGACGAGCAGCCGCGCGGCGCTGCCGTCGCTCGCGAACGGCGCGTTCATGACGTGGCCCAGGCCGGCTTCACGCCGAAGTCGCCGGCCACGCGCAAGGCGGATTTCAGGCCGTCTTCATGAAAGCCGTAGCCTGTCCACGCACCCGCGAACCACGTGCGGCGCTGCCCCTGCAGCGCGGGCAGGTGTTGCTGCGCATCGACGGCGGCGAGATCGAGCAGCGGATGCTCGTAGTCGTAGCGGCCGAGCTGCGTGCCGGGCGCGGGCGCGCCGACGGGATTCAGCGTGACGACGACCGGAGTGCGGAAAGGCAGCGGCTGCAGCTGGTTGATCAGGTAGCTGACACACACGGGCGATGCGCCGCCGGCGGCCGGCGCCGCACGGCGGCTCAGGTAGTTCCACGCCGACCAGACGCGCCGCCGGCGCGGTAGCAACGCCGTATCGGTATGCAGCACCGCGACGTTGCGCTGGTAGCGCACGGCGCCCAGCACGCGGCGCTCGGCGTCGCTGGTGTCCGCGAGCAGCCGCAGGCTCGTCGGCGCGTGGCACGCGAGCACGATGGCGTCGAACCGCTCATGGCCGGCCGCGTCGGTCACCACCGTGACGCCGTGATCGTCGCGCCGAATCGTGCGGACCGGCGTGTTCACGCGTACGTCGTCGAGCGTCGCGGCGATGCGCTCGACATACTGCCGCGCGCCACCGGCGATCGTGCGCCAGGGCGGTCGGCCGTTGACCTGCAGCAGCGCGTGGTTCAGGCAGAAGCGCAGGAACGTCGCCGCCGGAAACCGCAGGATGTCGTCGGCCGCGCTCGACCAGATCGCGGCCGCCATCGGCAGCAAGTAGTGCTCCTGGAACGAGGTGCCGTAGCCGCCCGCGGCGAGCAGCTCGCCGACCGACAGACGCTGGCGGTGTGCCGTTTCGAGGTGATGCTGCGCGGACGCGTTGAAGCGCAGGATGTCGCGCAGCATGCCGAGGAACGACGGCGAGAACAGGTTGCGGCGTTGCGCGAACACCGTGTTGAGATTGCTGCCGGCCCATTCGAGCCGGCCGCCGTCGATCGAAACCGAGAACGACATGTCGCTCGGATGCGCGGCCACGCCGAGTTCGGCGAGCAGCGCGATCAGGTTCGGATAGGTCCGGTCGTTGAACACGAGGAACCCGGTATCGACCGGGTGGCGCGCGCCGTCGAGTTCGACATCGACGGTGTGCGTGTGGCCGCCGAGGTAGCCGGCCGCCTCGAACAGCGTCACGCGGTGACGACGGGCCAGCAGGTAGGCGCTCGCCAGGCCGGCGATGCCGGCGCCGACGACGGCGATCCGCCGCCCGGGCGGCAAGGCAGTGAAGGGCTGGTGCATCGCGAAGGGTCTCCGTCAGGCGGGTCGGCGGTCTCGGGAACGGTTTTTCAAGATACGGAGCAAAGCGGTCGGCGGATGCGCCGGGCCCGCTTCAGTCGCGCTCGCCCGGCGAGGCGAAGCCCGGTTGACCGATCTGCCCGGGTGTTTGCGGCACGCGCCTGAAGCGCGACGTGTCGTAGCCCATCGCATCGAGCCGCGCGAGCAGCGAGCGATACGTCGCGTCGTCCATCGTCGGCTCGCGCGAGAAGATCCATCCGAGCGTCTTGTCCGGGTAGCCGAGGATCGTGTAGCGGTAGTCGGGATCGACATAGAGCGTCAACTGCGTGACGTATACCGGCCAGAACAGCCGCACGCGCCATTCGCCGCCCCCGCTGCCGGGCTTTGCCGTATCGACGAAGCGATAGCGTTTCTCGGGTCGGTCGAAGCCGCCCTTGCGGCCGACGAACACGTCGTCGATCCGGCCGTCCTCGCGCAGCGTCCACTCGGCGCGGCTGCCCACGTAGTTGCGTTCCGCGAAATACGGAATGTTCGCGATCACGTACCAGCGGCCCATGTAGCGTGGCAGGTCGACGGCCACGCTCGACAGGGGCACGGCTGCGCGCGGATTCGTGTTCGGTGCATTGCCCGAGCAGCCCGCGGCGATGGCGAGCGCAAGACCGGCCGCGAGCATGGCGGCGAAACGGCGGACGATTGGGTACGGCATGACACGTCTCACGCGCGTACGGGCCGCTTGTCGAACAGGTAGTGCGCGATGCCCCATTCCTGGCCGCCGGCATAACCGAACAGTTCGGCGACGGCCATGTAGAACATTCGCCAGCGCTGGAACCAGATCCGCGCGTCGGCGCCGTAGACCGTATCGAAAATCGGCATGATCCGGCCGCGCGCGGCATCGAGCGAAGCGAGCCAGTGGTTGGCCGTGCGGGCGTAGGCGGTGCCGTCGATCCACCATTGGCGGTCGAGGCGGACGTCGTCCTGGAACCGCAGCAGCAGATGGGCCGACGGCATCGTGCCGCCGGTGAAGAAATGGCGCGACATCCAGTCGGTGTCGTCGCGCACCGCGAAATGATAGGCGAGCAGCTTGTGCGCGAAGACGTGCACGAACAACTTGCCGTCGTCGTGCATCCAGCGTGCGATTTTCGCCAGCAGTTGCCCGTAGTTCTTCATGTGCTCGAACATCTCGATCGACAGCACGCGGTCGAAACCCGCTTCGCCGGGCGTGAAATCGAAGTCCACCACGTTGCCCGTGACGATCCGCAGATTGGTCAGCCCGCGCCGGGCCGCGCATTGCTCGATGAAGTTCCGCTGACCGTGAGCATTCGACAGGCCCACGATCCGCGCGTGCGGATAGCGCTCGGCGAGCCACAGCGACAGCGACCCCCAGCCGCAGCCGAGATCCAGGATGCGCTGGCCGTCCGCGAGGCCGGCCCGCTCCGCGTAAAGCGACAGCATGGCGTCCTCGGCTTGCGCGAGCGTTTCGTTGCCGTGCGGGTAATAGCCGCACGAGTATTTCAGCCGGGGGCCGAGATGGGCTTCAAAGAACGCGCCGGGCACTTCGTAATGCTGCATGTTGGCCGCATGCGTGTCGATCGCGATGGGGCTCGCGTTCAGTTCGTGCACCAGCCGGTCGAAGGCGGCCGTGCGTCGCTCGCCGTCGAGCAGATGTTCGTCGCGCAGGCGCTGCCGCAGCAGCGTGCGCATGCCGGCGCGGATCAGCGGATCCGGCAGCCAGCCGCGTTCGCAGCAGCGGATCAGCCAGGTGTCGCCGGGGGCAGGCATCCGGGCGGGCGACGGTTGCGAGGCGGTGGCGGTCATGAGCGCGTACTCCTGTCTTCTGGATGGTCGGGGCGGGCAACGGGCGGTGGTGCGGCCGGCCTGGGCGGCCACGGAACGAGGGCGCTGGTCGTGAGCATGTATTCCCGGTAGCCCGGCCGCGTTCGCACGAGATGCGCCTCGAGTAGCGGCAGGCCGGAGACCCTGAGCAGCAGCCACGCCATCAGGAACGGCGGCATCAGCGTGAGCCAGCCCCACGGCATGCCGATCGCGAGCGCCGCGTATGCGCACCAGTGCAGGCATTCGAAGAAGTAGTTGGGGTGCCGCGAATAGCGCCACCAGCCCACTCGACAGACGCGGTCGCGGCGCCCGGGGGCGGCGAGGAAGCGCTTGAGCTGCCGGTCGGCGGCGGCCTCTCCGGCGACGGCGACGAGCCAGATCGAGACGGCCGCGACGGCTGCGGACCGGGACGGCGCGGCCGGACTGTATGCCGGCACGAAGAACGCGACCGACAGCAACATCGAGATCAGCGCCTGCAACTGGAACAGCCAGAACATGTTGCGCGGCGCGGCGTCGCCCCATTGCAGGCGGAACTGCCGATAGCGCCGGTCCTCGGGCTGCCGGCGGTTGCGACGCCACAGGTGCCGCGTGAGCCGCAGCCCCCAGATGCCGCCGCCTGTTGCGACGAGTGCGCGGTTCAATGCCGGGCCGGTGCCGAGCCCCGCGACGAACACGGCCATGCCGCCGAGCGTCACTGCCCAGACCGGGTCGATCATCCCGGCATTCCGGGAGCGCAACTGGCTGATCCACACCGCCGTGAACGACAGAAACAGTCCGACGAAAGCGAGGAGGGCAACGGCGACGGCATGCATGCGGGCGGCTCCGGGGACGCGATATCCGTCATATACGGAGCCGAAGGCCAAACGGATGCATCGGGATGCGCCGCGACCTGCGCGCGGGCGACAGGGGCACGCACCGCGCTCACCCTCGACGGACGGTTGTCCGCCGCAGGTTGGCGCGGCGCCTGTTATGCCGCGTGCATTGCCCCGGTGGCGAGCACCGGACCCGTGGGTTGACCGCTCGGCGAGCCGCCGCGCGGCTCGATCGACACGGCGAGCACCGCACGTGCGCTGAACTGCGCGACGATCGCGGGCGGCAGCGTCATCGACGCGGGTGCGTCCGGCGTGAATACGCCGAGCGAGATCGGCTTCGCATTCGGCGGAATCAGCCAAAGCTCGGCCGAGCGATTCGCGGCGATCGTCGGCTTGTCCGCCGGCACCACGACCATCCGGGCGCGGCGCAGGTCGACGGTGGCGGTCCAGTGTGCGACGCCGTCCGACCGTGCGATCGTGGCCACCATGTAGTTGCCCTCGACAGCCGCCACGCGCGGTGGCGCTTCGCTCACCAGGATCAGGTTGAACGCGAGCAGTCCGAGCGCGGCCAAGCTCGCGCCAAGGCCGACCCAGCGCCACAGTCGCAGGCTGTTCCACCATCCGCCCGATGGCGTGGCGCCGCGCGCGGCCGGCGGAACGAGGAAGCCGAGGTCACGCTGGATTCTCGTCCAGACCCGGGCGGGCGGGGCGACGCGTGCGATGTCTTCCGCGAGCGGTGCGAAGCGGCGCTGCCAGCGCTCGAGTGTCGCCTGCAACAGCGGATCGCGTGCGGCGGACTCCTCGAGTGCGTGCCGCGCATCGGCGTCGAGCACGCCGAGCGCGTATTCCGCGCAGCGCAATTCGGGATCGTGATCGGCTGGCGTATTCATTGCTCGAGACATACCTTCAGCTGCATCAGGCTGCGCCGGATCCAGCTTTTCATGGTTCCGAGAGGCACACGCAGTCGCGCTGCGAGTTCGCTATAAGTCGCGCCGCTGAAAAAAGCCTCGCGTATTGCGCGGCCCTGATCCGGATCGAGCCGCTCGAGGCACCGTTCGAGGCGTTGGCGCTCCTGGCTTGCTTCCGCGAGCGCGGCGGGCGTCGGATCCTCGTCGGGGAGATCCAGCACCTGCTCTTCGTCGAGTTGCGCCTCGCGATGCTGCCGTAACCGGTCGATCGTCCTGTTGCGCGCCAGCGTGGTCAGCCACGTCATCGCACCGCCGCGTGCCGGGTCGAATGCGTCAGCACGTCGCCACACGGCCGTGTAGACATCCTGGAGCAGATCCTCGGCTTCCCCGCGATCGTGAACCATGCGCAGGATGATGCCGAACACCCGCGACGAGGTCAGCCGGTACAGCTCGGCGAAAGCCGCCTGATCGCCGCTCGCGACCTGCGACATGACCTGATTCAGGTGCTCGCGACGCACGGCATCCGCGTCGGTTGACGGGGCGAAGCGCTCGGCACCATCCGGCGTGTCGTTCATGCTGAAGAAATGGCGAGGATCGCCATGGCGTGAATGTGGAGCGAAATATAGCACTGCCGGATGCACTTGATCGAGCAATCGACGGCGGACCCGCTGAATGTCGTGCATGGTGGCGAACCGTATGAAGACGTTGCAGCGAGATACGAACGAATCGCCCGCCGGGATGCAACCGGCCGCCGTCACTGCGGCGGGGTGGTTGCGTGCACAATGGCGTGATTTCCTGGCCGGGAGGGAGTCAATGAAGCGATCTGTCCTTTGTACGTCGTCCGTGTGGACGACTTCCATGGCGCTGGCTGGAGCGGCGCTGTTGCTCGCGGGATGCGCGGGCCTGGCGGGAGGCGAGAGCGGCAACGCCCAGGTGCCGCAGCCGGCCAAGGCGGTCGATCTTGATCGCTATGTGGGTACATGGTACGAGTTCGCGCGCTATGAAAACCGCTTCGAGCGCGGTTGCGACGGCGTGACGGCCGATTATGCGAAGCGGGAAGACGGCCTCGTCGACGTGCGCAATACGTGTCGCGAAGGCGGGCCGGGCGGCCGCGCACGAAGCTCGGACGGACGGGCGAAGATCGTGGCGAACAGCGGCGACGCGAAACTGAAAGTGTCGTTCTTCGGGCCGTTCTTTTTCGGCAACTACTGGATACTCGATCACGCCGACGACTACTCGTGGTCGATCGTCGGCGAGCCGTCAGGGCGATTCCTGTGGATCCTGACGCGCGTCGCCAGGCCGTCGACCGAGCAAGCCGACGCGCTTGTCGAGCGCGTGCGGACGCTCGGCTACGACACGATGATGTTGCGGCGCACTGCGCATTAGCCCGACTGCATGGGCAGCCATGCATCCGCGGCCGCGTCACGCTCGGGAGAACGTCGGGCACCGCGTGCGTTGTTGTCGGTGACGATCGTGAAGGAGAGGAGCGGAGCCCGGTCTGTTTGGGAGCGGGGGCGTGTTCGCCCCCGACTCTGGGCGCGAGCCGTCGGGGAGACTAGACCTGCCCGCGATCGCGCGAGCTCACGGCGACTACCGTAGGCGACTCGGCGAGCGAGACAAAGCTTCGGGTGACGCCGTCCAGCGCATCTATGTTGCCTGTCTCGATGTCGTAAACCCAGCCGTGCAGATTCATGCGCCCCTGTTCGAGGGCGAGCGCCACGGACGGGTGAGTGCGCAGATTGGCGAGTTGCGCGATCACGTTTTCGCGCACGAGCCCGTCGAGCTTCGCGCGAGGCGTGTCGTATTCATGCGCGGCGTTGATGACTTTAGCGGCGTCGGCATGACGCAGCCAGTTCGCGACCGCCGGCAGATGATCGAGGCAGGTGCAGCGTGAAATCGCGCCCATCGCACCGCAATCGGAGTGACCGCAGATCACGATATCGCGAACGCCGAGGACGGCGACCGCGTATTCGACGGTGGCGGACACGCCGCCGGGCTCGGGGCCGTAGGACGGCACGATGTTGCCTGCATTGCGGATCACGAACAGTTCGCCCGGCTCGCGCTGCGTGAGCAATTCGGGCACGACGCGACTGTCCGAGCACGTGACGAACAGTGCCTTGGGGTTCTGTGATGTGGCGAGCTGCTTGAAGAGCCCAGCCCGTTGCGGATAGATGTCGCGCTGAAAGCGAAGAAAACCGTCGATGACGTCACGCATGTTTGCTCCCGGGGTACAGATTCGATATACCGGCGTAGCAAAGACGGGTACGCTCGCGCGGCGGGCGATATTATGCCGGCATCAGATGAGCGAGGGAACGGCGTGGTGCTTCGCGCAAATCATAGTTGACATAATCATAGTTATCGGTGGTTTTTGTGTAGGTCCCAAGTTCAGATGTCGCGTTTCCGCTAAATAAAAATGTCGTGTTTTGACCTCGGTATGCTGGCCGGTTCTTTGCGGGACCACGGAGCCGGCCATGTATCCAGGTGCACTGGTGACACTGAACATGCGAGAACTCGACCGTCTGAAGGTAATCCAGGCCGTGGTGGACACGGGCTTGAAGCCTGACCGCGCGGCAGAACGACTCAAGCTGACGACACGGCAGATTCGCTGGCTGGTCGCCAGGCTGCGGAAGCATGGCGCGGCGGGTCTGGTATCGGGACACCGAGCGAAGCCCGGCAATAAGTGAGCAATACCAACGGGATCGAGTCGAGCGCTTCCCACGGATCCGGCGCTTCTTCGCGAGAAGATGATGACCGCCCGCCAGAACGAGTCGCTCCGTGAACAGCTGCTCCGATTCGATATCGTCCCGCGACGCGGGATGAAATGCGATGCCGGGATCAACCAGCGCGCCCCGACCAACCGAGACGCGTGCACTCGCACACACCTTGCGAAGATCCACGCCCGCCTATCCCTGCCGCGACACCCCGCCCGGCAACTACCACTACTGCCAGTACCTCCGCTGTCCGTGCCCCCTTACTCTTGTCGGCATCGCTGGCGCGCCGTCCGAGGCCGCGCCGCTTCGACCGGAGACACGACAGATGCCATTTGACTGGACGCAGGAACAGCATGCGACGCTCGCGCGCTTTCGCGACATCGGCACGGAGATCGCCGCGGCGGAACGCGACGCTCGCGCGCCTGCCGGATTCGATGCAGCCGGCTGGACCCGGCTCGGCCAGGAAGGACTGTGGGACATGATCGTGCCGGAGACCTACGGCGGCGACGGTCACGGCTGGTGGCACTTTTCCGCGGCGCTGGAAGGGCTTGCATCGACGATCCGCCGCCCGGCGCTGCTGCTGTCGGTGATCGCGCAGGCCGGCATGGTGCGCGCGCTCGAACGCTACGGCACGGCAACCCAGCAGGACCGCTATTTCGGCGCGATCCTGCGCGGCGAACTGAGTGCAACGGCGATCGCCGAACCGGGCACCGGCACCGACGTGCGCAGCATTGCGACGAAGCTGGTCGAGCACGGCGACGGCTACCGGCTGACCGGCAGCAAATTCAACATCGCGCACGCGCCGCTCGCGCGCTTCATCCTCGTCGTCACGCGTGTCGAAACGCTCGGCCGACGCAATACGGCGCTCGTGATCGTCGACCGCGACCAGCCGGGCATGACCGTCGCGGCGCCCGACCGCAAGCTCGGCCTCGACGACCTGCCCACCGGCGCGCTGCATTTCGACGACTGCCCGATCGCGCGTGGCCAACTGCTGGGCGAACCGGGCGCCGGGCTCGGCAACCTGATCGACATCATTTCGCTCGGCCGCCTCTACTACGGCCTCGTCGCCGCGCAGGTGACGGCGCCGTACCTGCGCGACGCAATCGCCTATTGCCGCGACCGGCGCAGCTTCGACAGCACGATCGACGCGCACCAGTACGTGCAGCGCCGCCTGGTCGACCTGCAGATCGGCATCGAGCGCGGCACGTGGCTGGCGCGCGGCGCGCTCGCGCAGTTGCTGACGGATCACCCGCAAGCGCTGATGACCTGCTCGATCGCGAAGCTGGTCGGTGCGCAGGATCTCGTCGACGGCGCGCTCGGCCTCGTGCGGCTGTACGGCAGCCTCGGCTACCAGGCCGGGCCGGTGGCCGCATTCGCGTCGGACGCGCTGGGTTTCATGAGCGTCGGCGGAACCGAGGAAATGCATCGCAAGAACATCTTCAACCAGATGATGCGCGCCGGCTGAACGCCCGCCATCGACATGCGTACGACGCACCCTACAGGAATCCAAGCATGACAACGACCCACCGACGCCCTTCCCGCCTGCGCCGCTCCTGGCTGTTCCTCGCCGGCGCCGATCACGATGCGCTCGTCGACGGCGCCGCGAGCGGCGCGGACGTATTGATCCAGGAACTCGAAACCTTTACGCCGCCGGACCGGCGTCCGGCCGCGCGCGAACTCAGCGAGCGCGTGCTCGCGGGCTGGCGCGATGCCGGCATCCTTGCGTCCGTGCGCGTGAACCCGCTCGACGCGGGCGGCATCGACGACCTGCGCGCGGCGATGCGCGGCCGGCCGGACATCGTGATGATGTCGTACGTCGCGACGCCCGAGCAGGTCGTCGCGCTCGACGAAGCCGTCACGCGCTTCGAGCGCGAATACGATATCGCGCCCGGCTCGACGGAACTGGTGCCGAACATCGAGTCGACGCTCGGGCTCATGAACACGATGGCGATCGCGCGTTCGAGCCCGCGCGTGTCCGCCGTGCTCGTCGCGACCGAGGACATGGTGGCCGACATGGGGGCCGAGCGCACCCGCGCGGGCCGCGAGCTCGACTATGTGCGTTCGCGCTTTCGCGTCGAATGCGCGGCCGTCGGCATCACCGCGATCGACTGCCCGTACAGCTATGCCGACAACGAAGGCGCGGAGCTCGACATGCGCGTGTCGCGCGGCCTCGGATACCAGGCCAAGGCGATCGTCAACGCGCAGTTCGTGCCGGTCGTCAATCGCATGCTGACGCCGACGGCCGATGAAGTCGCCCTCGCCCGCCGCGTGATCGACGCGTTCGACACCGCCCGGCGCGCGTCCGGCGGCCGCCGCGTGGCCGCGGCTGTCGTCGACGGTTTCCTCGCGGAAGTCCCCGACTATCTCGCCGCGCATCGGCTGATCGCCCGCGCGACGCAATTCGGTATTGCCTGAGCTCGCCATGGATACGATCGCCACGCGCCTGAAGGCGCTGAAAACCCTCGCGCATGCGGCGCCGCATGTTCCGGCCGAGAACTGGCCCGACACGCCGCAAGCGCAATTCGAACGCTGGCTCGACGAGGCCGTTGTCGCAGGCGCCGTCGAACCGCAGGTGATGACGCTGTCGACGGTCCGCCCGGACGGGCGGCCCGACGCTCGCTCCGTCGTACTGCTTAACGTCGACGCGCGCGGCTGGCATTTCGCGGCGAGCACGCGCAGCCCCAAGGGGCGCCAGATCGAAAACCGGCCGTTCGCCGCGCTGACGTTCTATTGGCCGGCGATCGCGAGCCAGGTCCGCCTGAGCGGCCCGGTCGAGCGGCTGCCGGCCGCCGAAGGCCGCGCCGATTTCGCGGGCCGCCCGGAGCGGTCGCGCGCGAGCATCCTGGCCGGCCGGCAAAGCGAACGGCTCGACGATCCCGCCGACCTGACGCGCGCGATCGACGCGCAGCTCGCGCGGCTGGCCGCCGACCCCGCACTCGTGTCGGAGGACTGGCACCTGTACACGCTCGCGCCGGACGAAGCCGAATTCTGGCGTGCCGACAGCGCACGCCGCTTCGCGCGGCAGGCGTACCGTCGCGACGGTCAGCGCTGGGAACGGTGTGCGCTATGGCCTTGAAGTCCGCCGCCCCCTCGTCGCGACCGGACGGCACCCGGCACGACGGCATGAACGACCGGATACACGACCGGATGCACGAAGACACGCGCCTCATGCACGCGGGCCGCGACAGCGCAGCCTGGCACGGCTTCGTCAATCCGCCCGTCTACCATGCGTCGACCGTGCTCAGTCCGACGGTGTCCGATCTGCTGAACCGCACGCAGCCGTATATCTACGGCCGCCGCGGCACGCCGACGACCGACGCGCTCGAGCGCGCGGTGACGAGCCTCGAAGGCGGTGCCGGTGCGGTGCTGTGTCCGTCGGGCTTGTCCGCGTGCACGCTGGCGCTTCTGTCGTGCCTGAAGCCCGGCGATCACCTGCTGATGACCGCATCGGTCTACGGCCCGGTACGCCATGCGTGCGAAGGCGTGCTTGCGCGGCTCGGCGTCGAGACGACCTGGTACGACGGCAGCACGCCCGTCGCCGCCGCATTCCGCGCGAATACGCGCGCGCTGTATGTCGAAGTGCCGGGCTCCTATACGTTCGACATGCACGATATCCCGACGCTCGTCCGGCTCGCGCACGCACACGGCGCGCTGGTCGTCGCGGACAACAGCTGGGCCACGCCGCTCTTCTTCCAGCCGCATGCGTTCGGCATCGACCTGTCGATCCAGGCCGGCACGAAGTACCTGGTCGGGCATTCCGATGCGATGCTCGGCACCGTGTCGGCCACCGAACGCGCGTGGCCCGCATTGAAGCAACTGCATGGCGATCTCGGGCTGTGCGCAGGCCCCGACGACGTCTATCTCGCGCTGCGCGGGTTGCGCACGCTCGGCGTGCGGCTGCGGCAGCACCAGCGCAACGCGCTGGCGGTCGCGAGCTGGCTCGCGACGCGCCCCGAAGTGCAGCGCGTGCTGTATCCCGCCCTCCCCGGCGACGACGGACATGCGCTGTGGCGCCGCGATTTCCGCGGCGCATCGGGGCTGTTCTCGGTCGTGCTGCAGCCGGCGCCGCCGCACGCGGTCGAAGCGTTTCTCGACCACCTCGCGCTGTTCGGGCTCGGTTATTCGTGGGGCGGCTACGAGAGCCTCGCGCTGCCGTTCGAACTGGACGCGCACAGCCTCGCCGCGCGCTGGCCGGCCGGCAGTCGCGGCGTGCGCGTGCATGTCGGGCTCGAGGACCCGGACGACCTGATCGCCGATCTCGCGGCCGGTCTCGATCGTTATGCGGCGTGCGCGCGGCAGGCCGCCGCCTGCGAGGATGCCGCGCGATGCTGACCGTCTGGGGCCGCCGCACGTCGTTCAACGTGCAGAAGGTGTTGTGGCTCATCGGCGAGCTGGGCGTGCCGTACCGGCACATCGCGGCAGGCGGTGAACACGGCTCGCTGCAGACGCCCGCGTTCGCGGCGCTGAATCCGACCTGCCGGATTCCGGTGATCGACTGGGATGGCGACGTCGTGTGGGAGTCGCACACGATCCTGCGCTATCTTGCCGCGCGGGTGCCGAACAATCCGTTCTGGTGCCGCGACGCGTTCGCCCGTTCGCGCGCCGAGCGCTGGATGGACTGGTCGCAGACCGCGCTCGAACCCGACGTGATGACTGGGCTGTTCTGGGCGCTCGTGCGAACGCCGCCGGAGCGGCGCGACGATGCGCTCGTGCGCGACAAGGCCGCGCGCAGCGCGACGCATTTCCAGCTGCTCGACCGGCTGCTGTCGACCCAGCCCTTCCTGGGCGGTGCGACGCCGGGCCTGGCCGACATTCCGGCCGGCGCGACGCTGTTCCGCTATTTCTCGCTCGACGTCGAGCGGCCGCCGTTGCCGCACGTCGAGGCCTGGTACGCCCGCCTGAGCCGACGCCCCGCCTATCGCGAACAGGTCATGGTGTCGTTCGACGCGTTGCGCGGCCAGCCGGGCTGACGCTCCGCGTGACGGCTCACACGGCCTCGCGGTTTCACGAACTCACGACCCTCTCGACACGACATGACGCACTCCGCCCTTCGTCCGATCCTGATCGTCCTGCACCGCGAACAGTCGAGCCCCGGCCGGATCGGCCGGCTGCTTGCCGCCCGCGGCCATCCGCTCGACATTCGCCGCCCGCCGCTCGGCGATCCGCTGCCGGCGACGCTGGCCGACCATGCGGGCGCGGTGGTGTTCGGCGGCCCGATGAGCGCCAACGACGGCGATCGCTGGATTCAGGATGAAATCGACTGGATCGGCGTGCCGCTGCGCGAGGCGGCGCCCTTTCTCGGTGTCTGCCTGGGGGCGCAGATGATGATCCGCCACCTGGGCGGCCGCGTGGTCGCCCATCGTGACGGGCGCGCGGAAATCGGCTATTGGCCGATCGCCGCGACGCCCGCCGGCCGGCGTCTCGGGTCGTGGCCGTCGCACGTCTACCAGTGGCATCGCGAGGGCTTCGAAAGCGTCGCCGGGCTCGAGATCCTCGCGACCGGCGAGCACTTCGAGAACCAGGCCGTGCGCTACGGGCCGCGCGCATACGGCGTGCAGTTTCATCCGGAAGTGAGCTATCCGATGATGCGGCGCTGGAGTACGGCCGCCGCGCACAAGCTGTCGGCGCCCGGTGCGCAGGATCTCGCGACGCAGGCACGCGAAGGCCGGCGGCACGACCGCGCGACGGCCGCGTGGCTCAGCGCGTTTCTCGACCGCTGGCTCGACGACGCGCCCGCGTCAGGTCGGCACGGTCACGTCGGAGATGCTGATCAGCCCCCACTCGACCGCGCGCAGCACGGCTTCGTGCCGACGTGACACGTTGAACTTGCGGCGGATGTTCATGAAGTGGAAATTGATGCACGACTCGGTCACGTTCAGGATGTGGCCGATTTCCCACGACGTCTTGCCGGCCGCGTGCCAGCGCAGGCATTCGACTTCCCGCCGGCTGAGCCGCGGCACGCTGTCGGGCGGTGCATGGCAGCGCGTGCCGGCGATCGCTTCGCACGCGACGTCGCGCAGCAGCGTCAGCGCCGCGAGATGGCGGTCGCAGTGCTCGCGCGTCGCGGCGAGCTCGTCGGTGCTCGCACACAACAGCATGCCGACCTCCCCCTTCGCGCCGCGCACCGGCAGCACGACGCCGCTGCGCATGCCGTACGCGGCCGCCGCTTCGTAACACGGGCGCTGCTCCGGCAGCGCGAACAATGCGTCGTCCCAGACGAGCGGCAGTGCCGAACGGAAGCAATGCCGCAGCATCGGGTCGACGCGGTCGAACTGGCGCTGCCGGTACAGCGCCGTCCAGCCGGGCACGCCGCTGCTCCATTTGCGCGCGAGATCGAACGACGCGCCGCTGAACGGCAACACGATCAGCACGACCTTGTCGAACCCCATTCCGGCGGCCGCGTCGGTCATTCTCTGCCATGACGCGTCCGTGTCGCCGGGTACCAACCATTTCAGACAATCCAGTCCATTCATACAAGCCACCCCGTTCGTTTAGTTGGAATCTGCAGCCAGGCGGACTTGCGCAACCGGTTCGAGACGTTGCGCGTGAACGGGCCGCGCTAGACCGCCTCGGCCAGACGTCGCCGGCCTGCCTGCCTCGCGTCGTCGAGCGACGCCGTCACGTCGAACGGAATGCCGAACGCCTTTTCGATGCCGGATGCGTTCGCGATGGCCGCCTCACGCTCGGCCGGGTCCGGTTCGATCGTGATGAGCGCACGGCAGACCGCGGCGAGCGCGGCGCGGTTCTGCTTGAGCCACATGCCGCGTTCCTTGCGGTCGTCGTGCGCTTCATCCGGGCGGGCCGGCGGAAAGATCATGACAAACGGCTCGCCGTGCCGCATCAGCGCGTGCATGTCGTCGAGCCAGCGCTGTGCGTAGCCGGCGGATGCGATCGCATCGTTGCGCACGACGACGAACGGAAATTCCGCGACGTCGAACACGGCGAGCGTCGCCAGGTCGGGGGGCATGGCACCAGCGTGGTGGGTGGGCATCGGGTCAACCTCCATCGAATTGAACAGCATGGGTCGGAACGGGCCGCGCGGCGCCCGCTTCATCGTTTCGCGGCGGCACCGGGGCCGAACGGCGGACGGGCGAGCCAGACCACCGCGATCACCGCGAGATACACGCAGCCGAGCGCGAACGAAACGTCGTTGAACGAGATCTGGTACGCCTGCGCATCGACCAAGTTGCCCAGCAGCGTCGCCGCGCGCTGCGGATCGCCGCCGCCGAGCCGCGCGACTTCGGCCCGCACGGCCGGGTCGAACGCGCTCACGTGCTCGCTGAGCTGCGCGTGGTGCAGGATCGCGCGCCGGTCCCACAGGAACGACGTGATCGACACCGCGAAGCTCGCGCCGAGCGTGCGCAGGAACGTCGACAGGCCGGAGCCGGCGGCGATCTCGTCCGGCTTCAGGTCGGACAGCAGGATGCTGTTGATCGGCATGATGAACAGTGCGAGGCCGAGGCCCTGCAGCAGCTGGATCAGCGCGATGTGCGTGAAGTCGATGTCGGGCACGAAACCCGCGCGCAGGAACGACGACGTGCCGAGGATCGCGAACGCGCAGCACACGAGCACGCGCATGTTGAAGCGCGGCGCGTACTTGCCCATGAACGGCGTCATCAGCACCGGGATCACGCCCATCGGCGCGACGGCGAGCCCGGCCCAGAACGCGGTGTAGCCGAGCGTGCGCTGCAGCCACTGCGGCACGATCACGTTGACTGCGAAGAACGCCGAATACGCGAGCACGAGCGTCAGCGTGCCGGCCGCGAAGTTGCGATGCGCGAAGAGCCGCAGGTTCACGATCGGGTTCGGCTCGTTGAGCTCCCAGATCAGGAATAGCGCGATGCCGAACGCGGCAACCACCGACATCACGACGATGAACGTCGAGTTGAACCAGTCGGCTTCGTTGCCCTTGTCGAGCACGATCTGCAGCGCGCCGACGCCGACGATCAGCGCGGCGAGGCCCACATAGTCGACGCGCGCGGCAACGGTCGTCTCGACGCGTGCGCGCATCTGCGCGAACACGCACAGCGCGGCGAACACGCCGATCGGCAGGTTGATCAGGAACGCCCAGCGCCACGAGTAATGCTCGGTGACCCAGCCGCCGAACACGGGCCCCGCGATCGGCGCGACGACCGTGACCATCGCGATCATCGACAGCGCGAAACCGCGCCGCTGCGGCGGGTAGATCGACAGCATCAGCGCCTGCGTGGTCGGGATCATCGGCCCGGCCACCAGGCCCTGCAGCGCGCGGAACGCAACGAGCTGCGGCAGGTTTTGCGCGAGGCCGCACAGGAGCGACGCGAACGTGAACGCGAGCGTCGCCCACACGAACAGCCGCACCTGCCCGACGCGCTTGACGAGAAACCCGGTCAGCGGCAGCGCGATCGCATTGCTGACCGAGAACGTCGTGACGACCCACGCGCTCTGCGTCGTGCTCACGCCGAAGTTGCCGGCGATCGTCGGCAGCGACACGTTGGCGACGGTGCCGTCCAGCACCTGCATGAACACCGCGAGCGCGAGGCCGAAGGTCGTGAGCCCGACGCTCGACGGTCGAAAACCGCTGTCGGCGGCCGCCATCGGGCCGCTCATCGCACCGTCTCCGCGCGCGCTGCCGACGGCAGGTTCGCATGGATGACGTCGGCGATCAGGCTGTCGGCGCGTGCCAGCTCGTCGCGGTACACGTCGGTGCGGAAGACCGGCGCGCGCTGCTCGCGACGCGACAGCATCGCGCCGCTGCGGTCGTGCTGGTCGACGCGTGCGTGCATCGACAGGCCGATGCGCAGCGGATGCGCGTCGAGCTGGGCCGGCTCCGTCAGCTCGATGCGCACCGGCAGCCGCTGCACGATCTTGATCCAGTTGCCGGTCGCGTTCTGCGCCGGCAGCAGCGAAAACGCGCTGCCGGTGCCGACGCCGAGGCTTTGCACGCGGCCGGTATAACGCACCGCGTCGCCGTACAGGTCGGCGGTCAGTTCGACCGGCTGCCCGATGCGCATGTGTTCGAGCTGCTTCTCGGTGAAGTTCGCATCGACCCACAGCTCGCGCAGCGGCACCACCGCCAGCAGCGGCACGCCGGGCGACACGCGCTGCCCGACCTGCACCGTGCGCTTCGCGACATAACCGGTGACGGGCGTGACGACGTCGGTGCGTGCATGCGCGAGGTACGCGGCGCGCAGCCGTTCGGCCGCGGCCTGCACGTCGGGATGCGACGCGACCGCGGTGTCGTCGATCAGCGCCTTGCTCGTCTGGTGCTGCTCGCTCAACGTGGCGAGCGCGCTTTGCGCGGCCGCGTACGCGCTTTGCGCGGAGGTCAGCGTGTCGCGTGCATGCGCGAGTTCCTCGCGTGAAATCGCGCCGGAGCGGCCGAGATCCTCACGGCGGCTGTAGTCGGCCTTCGCCTTGTCGAGCGCGGTGCGTCGCGAGTCGAGTTCGGCGCGTGCGCCGTCGATGCTGTTCGCCAGCCCGCGTTCGTTGCTGTACAGGCCGCGCACCTTGCGCACCGTTGCCGCGAGATCGGCCTGCGCGGTCGCGAGCGCGATCTGCGCGTCGCTCGGGTCGAGGCGTACGAGCGGCGTGCCGGCGCGGACGAGGTTGCCGTCGTCCGCGTCGATCGACACGACGGTGCCCGTCACCTGCGGCGTCAGCTCGACGACGTTGCCTTGCGCGTATGCGTTGTCGGTGGATTCGTACCAGCGTCCGACCATCACGTACCAGATGCCCCAGCCGAGGATGCCGAGCGCGAACACGGCAACGAGCGCGCGCACCAGATGCTTGCGCCGTGCCGGCGGTGCGGGCTGCGTCGCGGGTGCGGCACCGCCGGGTGCCGGTGGCGTGCGGGCGTCCGGCCCGCC
>NZ_ASSI01000107.1:0-114160 GCF_000466765.1 Burkholderia sp. AU4i
CCGGAAGCGGTGCGCGCGCCGCCACGACGGCGGCCGGCAGTGCGAAGTCGGCGTTCCAGGCCGGTTCCGCCGCCGCTGGCGGCGGCGCAAAGGGCGCGATGGCGGGCCTGGGCAACGTCGCCAAGACCGGCGCGCAGGCCGCCGGATACGCGGCTGCATCCCGTGCTTCCGCTGCCGGGCAGCGGATGGCCGCTCCGTTCCGTGCTGGCTGGAATGGCTCGATGGCCGACGCTGGCGCGTCAGCCGGCCAAGCCTCCGCAGGAGAAGCCCCCGCAGGCGACGCCGCTGCACAGAAGCCGGAACAACCCGCCTGGGCCAAGCGGCTGCATCGCCGCCAGCAACTCACCCACGCCGCGACCACCGCCGCGCACACGCTGCGCGGCGGTGACGGTGGCGGCTCGGGGCAAGGCCCGAGCCTGCGCGGCTCCGACGAGTAAAGCGATTCACAAGGAGAACTGACCATGCGATTCAGAAAACCGCAGGTGCGCTATGCCGACACGCCGCAGCCTGCCACGCCGTACCAAGCTGCCGGCCAGGTGTGGGACGACCGTATCGGCTCGCCGCGCGTGCAGGCGAAGAACTGGCGCCTGATGGCCTTCGGCTGTCTGACGCTCGCGCTGTTGATGGCCGGCGGCCTGGTGTGGCGCTCGGCGCAGTCCTTCGTGACGCCCTACGTCGTGGAGGTGGACAACGCGGGCCAGGTGCGCGCCGTGGGCGAAGCCGCCACGCCGTACCGGCCCAACGATGCACAGACGGCGCACCACATCGCGCGCTTCGTGACGCTGGTGCGCTCGCTGTCCATCGACCCCATCGTCGTCCGCCAGAACTGGCTGGACGCCTACGATTACACGACCGACAAGGGCGCGGCCGTGCTCAACGACTACGCGCGAGTCAACGACCCGTTCGCGCGCATCGGCAAGGAGTCGGTGACGGTGCAGATCACCAGCGTCGTGCGCGCCAGCGACACGTCTTTCAACGTGCGCTGGACGGAACGCCGCTACGTCAACGGCGCCGCGGCGGGCCTGGAGCGGTGGACGGCCGTGGTGTCCATCGTGCTCCAGCCGCCGCGCACCGAAGAACGCCTGCGCAAGAACCCCCTGGGCATCTACGTCAACGGCCTGTCGTGGAGCCGCGAACTGGATTCTTCCGAAGCAACTGTCTTGAAAGTCAACCCCCATGAAGCGACGAATTGAAAGATTGACCGCTCCTGGCCATGGCATTGAGGATGGTCAGCAGCTTGCGCGCGCAAGCGGTGATGGCAAGCTTCTTGGGCTTTCCAGCGGCCAGCAGGCGTTGGTAGAAGACACGGATCACCGGATTGAAGCGCGAGGCCACCAGGGCGGCCATGAACAGAATCTTACGCACCTGGGGCCGTCCGCCGAAGATCGTGCGTTTGCCACGCATGGTTCCGGAATCCCGATTGACCGGGGCCAGTCCGATCAAGGCGCTGATCTCGCGGCCGCTAAGCTTGCCGAGTTCGGGAACCTCCGCGAGCAGTGTTCCGATGGTGGCTTGTCCAACGCCCTTGATCTCGCCGAGGCGTTTGGCCAGCTCGGCATGGCGCACGCCAATGAGCATGCGGATGTCCTTGTCGATGCGCGACAGTTCATCGGCGATGACCTTGAGGATGCGCTCCATGCTGGCACGCATGCGTTGATCGGGGCCGCCGGCGCGATGCTGTTCGGCCATCTGCATCGCCAGCAATTGCCGGCGGCGGGTGATCATCGCCTGCAACTGGCGCTGCGACTCATCGGGCAACGGCTTGATCAGCTTGTGCAGGTCGTCGCGTTGCAGCAGCGTCTTGCCCATGTGGGCAAGCACGCGCGCATCGAGCCGATCCGTCTTGGCCAATCGCCCCATGGACCGCGCGAAGTCACGAGACTGGCGCGGATTGACGATGACTACCCGATAGCCAGCCGCCTGCAATGCACAGGCAGCATCCATCTCAAGGCCACCAGTGGCCTCCAATACGACCAGGTCAACCCGGCGCAGCATCGACAGATGCGCCAGCAGCGCCGCATGGCCGTTCGCATCGTTGGCCGGGGTAAGCGCCGTAGCACCGTCGCTGAAGGCCACCTCCAGCGTGGCTTTGGCTACATCGATGCCAATGGTCAAGGTGTCGTCGTCTGTTCGGTTCGGCAGGCTCGTCATCGCCCCTCCTTTTACATGCGAAGTGAAGTGTTCCTACAACTGTTCGGGCTGATATCGAGCGGCAGGGAACGTGCTCCAAATGCTTCGGAGCGGGCTTGTCGGAGAACCTCTTGGCCCCTGGAGCCAACGGGTTGCACGTCCCTGCCTAACCGTTCACATGGCAGCACGGGCTGCCACGCGTATTTCAACTGATCTCGGTCATACCGAAGATAAAAGGAGCCAAGCCATGAATGATCTTTTCCGTAAATCCGCTTTGCCGGTGATCCTGCTTGCCCTCGTGGGCTGCGCCTCGCAGGGCAAGCCACCGCCGACCATCTCGCTCGATGAGCCGGTGCAGGCCCAGCCGCTGCCGGAGCCGCCCGCGCCGGTGGAGGTGGTGGCCGTGCCCGAGGTTCTACCGATGCCGGCGCAGTTGAAGCCGTTGCCCGAAGCTGAGGACGCCAAACCTGCGCCGGAGCCGGCTGACGAGAAGGTGCGCGTCTCGCGCGCCAATGCCGAGGCCCGCGTAGCCCCCACGCGCGAGGGCTACGTCAATGCGATTCAGGTTTGGCCCTTCACGGACGGGGCGCTCTATCAGGTCTATGCGGCCGTGGGCCGCGTGACCGTGGTTTCGCTCCAGCCGGGCGAGGAACTGGTGACGGTGGCCGCTGGCGATACCGTGCGCTGGATCGTGGGCGACACGTCCAGCGGCAGCGGTGCCGATCTGCGCGTGAACGTGCTGGTCAAGCCGATTCGCTCAGGCCTCAAGACCAATCTCGTCATCACCACCAGCCGCAGGACGTACCTGCTGGAGCTGGCTTCGACGGAAAAGACGTGGATGGCGTCGGTGTCCTGGGAGTACCCGCGCGACCGGATGCTGGCGCTACAGCGCCAAGCGCAGGCGGCCAATGCCGCCGCGCCGGTCGATGCCGGGCTGGCGCTAGAGAACCTGCGCTTCCGCTACGCAATCAGCGGCAGCAATCCGCCGTGGAAGCCGTTGCGCGCCTTCGACGACGGGCAGAAGGTCTATATCCAGTTCCCCGCTGGCATCGCGCAAGGCGAGCTGCCGCCGCTGTTCGTGATAGGGCCGGAAGGCGACGGGCAACTGGTGAACTACCGCTTCCGCTCGCCGTACTACATCGTGGATCGCCTCTTTGGCGCGGCAGAGCTGCGCCTGGGCGGCGACAAGGGCGCCATGGTGCGGATCGAGCGCACGGATGGCGTGGCACGGAGGAACTGACCATGATCCAGGACGACACCCCCGACCTCGCCAGGCCGCAAGCGGGCAAGGTCGCGCCCGAGGCGTTGGCGCTGCGCGCCCAGCCGCGCCCGGTCACGCGCCTGAACCGGCGCACGCTGGCCATCCTCGTCGGCGGCCTGTCGGTCGCCGTGCTCGGAGCCACGATCTGGTCGTTGCAACCGCAGCGGCGCAGCGCGGGCGAGCAGCCCGAGCTTTACAACGTCGATCGCGTCTCGAAGTCCGAAGGGCTGGACGGCCTGCCGGCCGACTACTCGAAGCTGCAGCCGAAGGTGCCCGAGTTGGGGCCGCCGCTGCCGGGCGATCTTGGCCCGGCCATCGTGAACTCGCAGCAGCCGGCCGTGGCCGCTTACGCGGCCCCCGGCCACCATCCCAACGATGCCTTGCGCAAGGAGGAAGAAGCCGCTGCGGCTTCGTCGGTGTTCTTCCGTTCGGGCGGCCAAGGCCCCACCGCCGCGGTGGCGCAGGCGACGCCGGGTGCGCCTGGTGGTGCAAGCGCGCTCGCGGCCTTCGACCCGCTCGCAGCCGGGTCGGCCTCGACGGCGGCGCAGCCTGGCGACCCGACCGCCGTGCAGAACCGGCAAGACCAGAAGGAGGCGTTCCTGAAAGCCGGTTCTACGGAAACCCGCAATTCCGGCAATCTGGCGCTGCCGGCGTCGCCCTATCAGGTGATGGCTGGAACCGTGATCGCGGGCGCGCTGGTGACGGGCATCAAGTCGGACTTGCCGGGCGACGTGATCGCCACGGTGACGGAGCCGGTCTATGACACGGCTACAGGCAAGTACCTGCTGATCCCGCAGGGGTCGCGCATCCTCGGGCGCTACAACAGCCAGGTCAGCTACGGGCAGAGCCGCGTGCAGGTGGTGTGGAACCGGATCATCCTGCCCGACACGTCCTCGCTGACGCTCGACAACCTTGTCGGCACCGATCCAGCCGGCTATTCCGGTCTAGAGGATGACGTGGATTGGCATTGGAATCGCATCGTCGCGGGCGCGGTGCTGACGACGCTGCTGGGCGTCGGAGCCGAGCTGGCCGCGCCGGAGAACCGCCAGGACGGCAACCGCATCGTCATCGCCGGGCGCGACAGCGCCCAGGACGGCATCAATCAGGTCGGCCAGGAGATCACCCGGCGCAACATGAACATCCAGCCGACGCTGACCGAGCGGCCGGGCCTGCCGGTGCGGATCATCGTCAACCGGGATCTAGTGCTGCGGCCCTACCAGCCGCTGTTCTTCAATCGGGGAGCTTCGCAATGAGCGCGACCAAGAAGCTGCGGCTCGGGCCGCTGCCCAAGACCGAGAACGTCAAGCTGACCTTTGCCTGCCCGGCCAGCCTGAAAGCCGACCTCGACCGCTACGCCGCGCTGCACGCGCAGGCATATGGCGAAGCAGTCGATGCAGAGAAGTTGATCCCGCACATGCTGGAGGCGTTCATGGCGGGGGATCGGGGATTCAGGAAGGGCACGACGACCCGGAGCGCGCCATCAAAGCCTACATGATGGCATCGCATTCCAACGGCATCCATCGAACGCGCAGCCCTCAGCTGCGCGTTCTTCATTCTGGAGGCCGCCAAGCCTCTTGGGCTATGATGACGCGACAGGCCCGCCGTTCCTCGGCAATCCAGCACGACACAGTGCGATGCGGCTTTCTCTCCCGACGCTCTTATGTGGCTCCTAGCCGACGAAGCCGCGGTTCTGCAAAGCGGCCCCGAAAAGAGCTAACCTACTGCCCCATATACGGTTTCAAGCCCTGCGTGATTTGCGCGAAAGACTTGACACCGGCACTTTTTTGTTGCTCATGTTCTTTCCTCAAACCGCGAGCGTCTCGATCCGGTTCGGATCTGTCCCGCGGGGACGAATAAGAATCCACACCTGCCGCCTCTCGTCGTTCTCGAACGTCCCAGCAAGGTCAACGCCATACGGCTTCACGAGCGCCCAAATTCCCGGCCGAACCGCGAGCGCGTCTTTGGCTTTCGGGTTCGCGCGCAAAGTTGCTGTCAATGTGTCAAGGAAGCGCTTGCGGGACCACTCGACAGGCATTGAAGCCGTTGCCGAATGGGGCAGCGCTCGCAAGTGAGCAACAGCCGCTTCGATGTCGGGTTCACTGATAACGAAACGTGTCATGAGCATGATTTCCTATCCGTTTCGGTGGCTATTGCTGCGCTCTGGCGAGATCAAAAGCGTCGCCAAACTTGCTTGCATCGCACTCGCCGATCGCCCACGCTCCAGCGCGGACAAAGTCGAAGGGGATCGGATCGGTGGTTTTGAACTTCTCGAATGTGTAGGGTGATCCGTTGTGTTCATAGAATCGGCACCCCACGCCGGCCTGGCGGAGCAAATTTGCGTACGCGCCATGTCCAAGCTTGTAGTAGACCCAGCGCGAGCCGCTCGCGTCGGTCAGATCCGTCATGACCACCGTCGATTCGTCCGTGATCGTCCCCGCCTTGATGCCTTTTTCGTAGGTAGCAATTTCGTGGTCCGCCGCCCACCTCCCGTAGGCATGAAGCCCCGTCACCGCACCGAACAAGATCAGTCCGATGACAACCAGTCCCAACGCATTGAACCCGAATGTGTTCCGGTCCGCTTTCACAATTTCCCCAAGTTTTTCCGAGCGATCAGTTCGAAGTGCTGTTCACGAGCGATACCAGCGCTCCCTGTTTCGCAGGGAAACCCGTTTGAGCGAGATTGATCGTCCACGAGTCGGCGGTCCCGTGCGCGACACCCGACTGATCGACCCAGCCGCCGTTCGCGCCAATTAGCACCGCATCTTTTCGAGCGTCAGACTCGTTTTCCACCTTGTCGCTCACGAGAATCGCCTTCGCAACGCTGCCATTCAGACGAACCACAATGAAAGACGCATGCGTTCTCTCGCCGCGATATGTGTCCCGATGCAGGATCGTGGCCGCTGCGTTCGCCTCCTTGAAATCGCACGCCAAGGCGGTTTGTGCAGACAGCGCCCAGGTAGGACCCATACACGGGTCGTGAGTCGCTTCTGCGGGCGCGAGGCCGATAAGAGCCAGCAATGCCATCAACATTTAGATTCCCCGTTTCCTTCTTTTCCGTCGTCAGTTAGCGCGCTTCCAATTCATGTCTTGGACGCACACAAGCAGTTTGCCATCAGCGGACATGTTGGGAGCTTGACCGGTCGCACAAAGCCGTCCCTCTGCCGGCTCGGAGAATCTGTAAAGAACTCCGCCTCCAATCAGAAATACACCGCAGACATACCAAACCCAGGCTTGCTTTGGGCGTGCCCGCGTCATTCCACCGATGACTAAGCACAGGCCCATGATGCCCAACGACAACGCCGTTACCGTAGTGATATCCATCTACCCCTCTTTTTCCGGTCACTTGCCACACACAGCCGCGTCCGCCTTCCAGCGACGCGGCGGCTCCATGTCGGACTTCGGCGTGTACGGACGCACGAACACTTTGCATTTAGTGTCCGCAACGCTTTGTGTTCCGATCACTCGGGTTTGGTAACGTCGCCGGGCCCGATGCCGACCAGCGTGCCTGCCTGCGCGACGGAAACCTTGCCGCCCGGATGCCCGCATTCCCACAGCTTTCCCAGTTCAGCGGGCGCTGTTTTGCCAGCGCTGATCGATCCGATCACAAGGGTATGACCCACATCGTCTGAGTGAAAGTTGAACTTGAACGGCCGCTTTTTCTTCGTCATTGAGACTGCTCCCATGTTGTTGCTTTTACTGTGTTGCGCTCTTTGATGACTAGGTCACTGTAGTACTCATTGCGCACAGGAATACCTCACAACTTTCGCCCTGATATTACGGCTTCCCGCTCCGAATCTTGAGCTCGCCTGGAATGCAACCGTTTTGTAAGATATTCGGTCGGCACCTGTTTCGAGGACGTTCTCCGGCGGCCGGGCGCCGTCAGGTCGGCACATTTGCCATCGGCATGCGCCGTAGGAGCGTGGTAGTAAGAGACAGGTAACCTCCTTCAAGGCGCTGCGCGTAGTCCCGCGCCCACTCAGCCGCGACTGGGGACGCCAGGGCCTCCTCGACCTGATCGAGCGTGACCGCGCCGCCAGCGACGATGCTCAGATTGTGATTGATCGGCAGGATGCCCGGCGGCACGCGCACGGCCCGGGGCGTCTTTGCGATCCGCGGCACGATCAGCGACTCGCGCGACAGATCGAGCGCATGAAAGGACTCCGGCGGCATCCATACCTTGCCCTGCCGGCCGCGTTTGGCCATCAGGTGCATCCGGCTCGCCAGGTGCGCCATGACTTCCGGCGCGGGTTCCTCGCCGGGGAGCGTGCGGATCGCCCAGCGCGTCGGCGTGCCGAGCTTTCCGTTCTGGATATCGTCCGTGTCGATGGCCGGCACCAGGCACTCGGGCGGCAGGCGGCTAGCCGTTGCGGCGTCGACCACGAACACTCCTTCAGTACCGAGCCACGGCGCGATGCGCACATCCGCGAAGTCGCCGAGCAGCCGCATGCCCTCGTAGCGGGACTCATCTACGCCCGGGTGGATCGGTTTGCCGCTCAGGTTCTGCCCGGCGCCGTCGTCGGATACGAGCACCACGGCCACCGGATGCACGCGCGGCGGCGATCCGGCTCGGCGCTGTTTGGGGCGGTAGAACGCCGTCTCTGCACTCAGACGTTCCACGTGGGCGAGCGACAGGCGCTGGCCAAGCCGCTCCCGCAGACGGCTCGCTCCTGCGTTTACCATCCACCTGTCCGCCGTTACTAGCCCGATACGGCCCGCCGGGCGCACCGTGCGGCTGCATCGCTCGAGGAAGCTGTGCAGCATGTCGCCCCGGGCATAGTCGGGCACGTGGCGGCTGTATTCGTTCCGGAGCAGATCGGGCACGTTGGCGGCGCGCAGATACGGCGGGTTGCCCGCCACGATGTCCCACTGGGGCGTCGTCGGCCCGTCCGTCAGGAAGTCCCGGTTGTGGACCATGTCGTTGGCCAGCATCGCCGCGCGTGCTGTCGACCAGCCGTGCAAGGCAAGTACGGCCGCGACGCGCGATCGCGCATCGACGCACGCCGCCGGGTGAATCTCCCACCCCTCGATCTGGCCTCGAGGATCGAACCCGAACGGCCTTGCGGCGAGCAGCGCGTCGAGCGCACGTGCGAGGAACATGCCGTCGCCGCAACTCGGATCCACGAGACGGCCGTTTTCGTCCGGCCAGCCGAGGCGCTTGAGCAGGTCATCAACGACGGGGCTGGCGGTGTAGATCGCGGTCCTGACGTGCAGCTCGTCGATCGCGGCTCGCCGCGCAGCGGCCTCTTCGTCTTCGAACAGGAGCAGGCCTTGAGAATCAGCGGATTGGGTTTGATAGCGCATGGGTTCGGTCGTGAAGGGTTCTTGTCTGGAATCAGTCCGGGTGGTCGCCTCAGGCCGTGACCGCTGCCTTGCGGGTTTTGCCGGCCCGCGACGGCGGCGCGCAGAGGCCGCACACGAAGCTGTGATGTGGATCGTGCGCGTGCATGACGAACTTCCCGCCGCAGCGCGTGCACGGCGCCATCGTGAGCAAACCCGAATCGAAGAAGCGCACCAGCGTCCACGCGCGCGTGAGAGTCAGTACCGCTTCGTCATCGTCCCGCTCGATGTTTTCCAGGTAGAGCCGGTAACCCTTCACCATCGCCTGGATCGAATCGCAGCGAGCCTCCCGCAGCATGAAGAGGTAGATGTTGTAGAACAGCGAGGAATGGATGTTCGGCTGCCACGTCATGAACCAGTCGGTCGAGAACGGCAGCATGCCTTTCGGCGGCGACTCGCCCTTGATCTCCTTGTAGAGCTTGGTCAGACGCTCACGCGACAGGCTGGTTTCGGACTCCAGCAGTTGCAACCGTGCGCCGAGCTCGATCAGTTCGATCGCCAGGGTGACCTCCCTAACCTCGCCGAGCACGCTCTTTCGGGCGCCGCCGGCGTTCGGTCTACGCGTTACCAGACTCACCGCGCCGCCTCGGTCGGTTGATCCAGCGTCACGTTCTCGCCGTCCGCGCCGCCGCCGGGAGAAAATGCGTTCCTTCCGGTCGCCACGAATTCCCGAATGAGATCGACACGCTGCTCGACCAGGCGTGGTGCCATCGACACGCCATCGCGCACGTCCAGCTTGATGCGGCGGATTTCGTTGCGATCGCGATGCCAGATGATGTCGAGTTCCCACGCAAAGCTGAGCAGCTTGCGCAGGAGGCTCTTTTCGACCTCGTCGATGGTTACCGTTCGTACAGCGCCGGCCGCGACGGTGTGGGCGGGACGATCCCAGTTATCCGCCTGTCCGGACGTCTGGATGCTGACCACGCCGACCGTCGGCAAGTCCGCCGGCCGCCATACCGTCGCACACCCACGGCACTTGTGCGACCGATGCGGCGGGTTATCCCATGCCTTCTCGCCATCGCGTGCCGGCTCGGGCGCGTCGATGTGTTGCAGACCACATGCCGGGCAGAACAGCAGCATCGGAATCGGCGCCGCTTTCAGATCGCCGTGCTCGAGCGCCGCGATCGCCTGCTCGATTGCTTCCCGGTTTCGCACCGGCACGCTCGTCCAGTCGAGATCCTTGAGGGTTTGAGCGATCGCATTCGTGTTCATGTCAGCCATTTGAGTTGACCATCCCATTCGGGTTGAAAAGCCGGTTCCTACCGGGATCAGGCAGTGAGGCCGGCGGCTTTGTCGTCCTGATGCTCCCTGGCCTGAGAGGAAAGGTGGAAGGTAATGTCCGCCAGCGCCCGTAGTCCCTGCGGCCTCGCCACGGTCTTGTCCACCCAGTCCGCAAGGTCAGTCCGTCCGATCCCGTTGAACGCTGCCTTCAACTGCACGGGAAGCTCGCCGTCCATTGAGTACGGTTCTGCCGGCAACGCCACGTCGTCGGGAAAGGTATCGTTGGCGATCACCACAAGTTCGGCCCACGCTTCCGAAACAGCCTTGTCGCGCCGCATTCCGCGAACGGTCTCATCGAGCTCCGCGTCGAGCAAGCCAAGCCGATGCAAAAAATCCGATGCGGAATCGACGGCCGCGTCCGTCATCTCGTCAACGATGGACCGGTTCGGGTTTTCGCGATCGTGAAGCGCTCTCAATTCATCATCGAAACGGGCAACATCGTCCGCGCCGAGTCCCAGCCCGGCAGCGACCGCCTCACGCTGATTCCGGGCGCCGAGTAGCATGAGCCGGTGGACTCGCCATCCGGCGCCCGTCGCTTCGGCATAGACGTCGCGTTGTAGCACCTGGAGCGCTTTCACGCGCCCTGCTTCCAGGTCACCATCGCCCAGGTGGCGGATCAAGGAGCACAAGATCGGCCACTCATTGCCTCCGAAAAGCCCCAGTGGCATGGCGTAACCGCAGGAAGGATGGAATCGCAACTCGTAGGCATTGCTCTCGTCGTCGTCGTCGCATTCCACGAGAGCCTGATCGAGAGCGCTATCCCCTAGTTGTCCCAGCGCGTTGATGTGGTGGTCGCGGACGCAAACCGGGCGCAGGAGATCGAGAAGAGTCGCCCGGTACGCCTTCCGGACGGCGACCACCCGATCGGCCGGCAAGTTCAGCTCACTGGCGCGGTGTGCGCGCTTCGTGGCATCCCGCGGCATCACCAGATAAGGCGAAAACGAAAAGCCCGGGCCACTCAATGACGGATTGACTCGGACGAAGACCTCGCAGTCCGGCGTCGTCAGCATCCAACTGGCGGACAGATCCTTGTAATCGTCGCCGCCGATATGCGGCGGACCGAAGCGCCGGTGCATGTACGCAAAGAGCGTCGGCCACCGGCACTTCTTCAGGGGCGTACTGTCGAGGACTGCATCGTCCAGACTGTATCCGTCCCATAGGTCGCGGCATTCGACGAGCGTTCCACCCCACTGATCCACTGTCGTCGAAACGAAGTTCGGGTCAGGCAGGTGGCGAGGCTTGCGAGGTGTCTTCTTCGGTTCGGTCATTTTCTCTTCGGTCCGGCGAAATAGCTCGTGGGTGCTCCGCGGTGGATAGCCGGGGGAATCCACGGTGTCATCCCATCGTGCCGGACGAAGCGCGGAATTCAAGATGCCGAGCGTCAATGCGGCACCGGGCCCCATTCCTCGCCGAGCGCCATATCCGCAAGGAAGTGCTCGATATCGTCGGGAGTGAGATCCTGGACATGACTCACGAGAAGTTCGATTCCGTATGGGTTCACGCAGTAGATGTAGTCCTCTTCGAAATAGAGGCCGTGGCCTTCGACGTGAACGGACTTCCTTCCGCGAAGCGTTTCGAGAATCTGTTCCGGAAACGGGAGTTTGAGTGCAGGCCAGTCCTTCGCCGCGATCAGCTTCTTGATGCCCTCGCGTTCGACGGCTGCCTGCGCTTCACGTCGCTCGACCTGCTGGTCGTGGATGCCGTGTTCCCATGCCTGGGTGAGCTCGTCATCGTCCCGCAGCAGATGCGGAATCGGCTCGTCCGCGTAGTGATACCCCGCGCGGCGGGCAAGCTCATACGCCCTGCGTCGGTGCCGGTCGAACGCCGGCGTTCCCACGTCGCCCGATGTCACGTACAGCCACATCAGCGCAGACTCGCACCGCGCGTCCAGTGCCAGCGAGAAGAGGCTTTCCACCTCCCCGCCATCCGCATCGTTCCGTTCAGGATTTACAGACGTATCCTGCATACCTGCACCCTCGTATCGTTCTGTCACAAGGCGCATTCTATTCCCATACTTCCTATCAGGAAGTATCTTTCCGCCCGGCACTTATTTCTGCGGTACCGAGTGCCAGTGCAGCGACTTGGGTGAGGTGCTGGTCCGGTCAGGAAGTCAGCCGGCCATGCGCTCGCGGGGGATGGTTCTCCGGCTTGAGATGCCGGACATGATCGGTATGATTTGAACGTGGACCTTCCAGCGGAGACGACGATGGCACACCAAGTAATCGCGACGTTTTTCAACGGCGGCAGGCATCTCGGCGAACTGGTTGTGTTCGAAAGCGCCGACACCTCGGAGGCCTGGAGGGCTTGCAACGCGTATGCGGATAGGCCCGAAAGGGAGCAAATTCAGGTCATCCGTCGCATGATCAACGCAACCAACGCGCTGTTTCATGTCCGGAAATGCAACCCCGAGCCGCTGCTTGCGTAACCGAAGAGGTTCCCATGTCCGATATCGTGAAGGCCCTGTATGTGACAGACGATCGGGATCTGCCTGACGATGAGCAGCGCGCGCTCGTCATCTTTCCCGGCGGCAATGGCGACTGGTACGTCCAGGTCGCACCGAAGCACGGCTGCGCGATCGAAGGAGTGCGGATCTGCATGTCGGGCGGAGCCGCGATGCATTGCCCGGGACTCGGCCCGGCGATCGCAGAAGCCTATCGCGCGATGATCGCCGCGCAGAATGGCGAACGACGGGAGCCCGTTCCCACGCGAGAGGAACTGGAGCGAGAGGTGCACGCGTGGCGCACGGCATTTCCGAAGCATCAGTTCGACGGCATCTTCGACGTCGTCGAAACCCTTGAATGAAGCCGGGACTATCAAGCAGAAAACGCTGCATCCGTCATTGACGCTGGCGCATCGATTTACGAAGCGCGGCCCCAGTAAAGTTGCGCCTGCCACATTCCGTGGTGCCGTGCTGCGTGACTGAAGTGCCGTCTGGTCTGGTCAGAGGTTCAGATACTCGAGCGCATGCCCCTTGAGCAGGATGCACGTGCCGCCTGCCTCTTCCAGGAGTTCGGCCATACCCCTCGACTGAAGCCACTCGAACGCCTCCTGAATGGCAGGGTCGGCCTCCTCGAGCGTCTCCACTTCGGTGCCGTCTTCTGTCGACAGGCCAAATGCCGGGGTGAGCGCATCGGAGCGCACCGCATGGGAAAGGAGCAGCTCGACCATGCTCTGGTCGGCAATCTCGATGGCGCGGACCGCCTGCGCGTCGCTCGTTCCGCCCGCGGCTTCCGGAAATTCGACCGGGGTTACGCCGGCCGCCGGCTGCTCGGAAAGTGCGGCGACAGCGCGACGCAGCTCTTGCGACGCATACATTGCACGTCGCATCTTGTGCTCTGCGCGCGTGCAGCGGCATCCGCCGTTGGTGTGCATCCCCTTCGGCGCCCGGATCACGCAGCCACCGTCTGTGCAGCCTTCCACGGATGCCATGAGCGCATCGTATCGCGTCAGTGCGGCCGTCGCCCCCTCCGGAACCGAACGGGTCCCGCTGGCCAGCTGGAGATCAGTGATCGCGCGAAGGATGCGATCGATACCGGGATGACCATCGAAGCCGAGCAGCGCATTGATCGCGCCGATGTCCGCGCATGCACGCTCGAACGCAGCCTGATAGTCGAGTTCCTCGCCGTTGCCCTGTCCGTTCATGTCATTCATCCGTGTTGATCCGTGAAATCCGTGGTTCTGGAAAGACCATACCGGGTCAGCGTGGCAGATCAAGCCTGTCGCGCCCGGTGGATCAGGAGAAGCCAGCGTGCCATTCCTCGCCGTGGGCCATATCCGTAAGGAAGGGCTCGATATCGGCGACCGTCATGTCCCGCGGATCGCCGAGGAAAAAGAAGCCGTGATTGCCGAAAGGATCGGCGAAGCGCACGCAGTTCCCATCCGGAAACAGCCGATGGCCGCAGATGAGGTGCGACTCACCGCCCTGAAGGTCAAGCAGCAGTTGCTCCGGTGCGGGAAGACCGAACGCGGCCCAGTCCTTTGCGCGGATCAACGTCTCTCGCGCCTGGCGACGGGCGTATTCATCCGCCTCGTGTCGCTCTTTCCGCCGGCGCTCGACGCCCTGCGCCCATCCTTCGACCGTCTCGGAGTCCCCATCGAGCAGATGCGGCATGGGCTCGTCGGCGTACAGGTAGCCCGCCCTGTCGGCAAATTCCCAAGCGCGGCAGCGATGACGGTCAAACGCTTCCGTATGGAGGTCGCCGGCTGTGACGAGAAGCCGCATCAGCACGGCTTCAACGCACGCATCGAGCGCCAGTGAGAACAGGCTTTCCGCCTCCTCGCCAGCCGCATTGTTCCGTTCAGGATTTACAGCCGTGCCCTGCATACCTGCGCCCCTCGTGTCGTATGTCACAGGGGGCATTCTATGCCGATACTTCCCGTCAGGAAGTATATTTGCGCCAGACGCCGCATTTCTGCTGTCGCGGCTCACGGTTCATCGGTGCGGGGGAGTTGCTGCAGGGTTTGGCCAGTGTCGAGGTTCAGGTATTCGACCGCATGACCCTTGAGCAGGATGCACGCGCCGCCGGACCCCTTCCAGGAGTCAGGCCATGTCGCGGAGCTAAAGCCACTCGAACGCCTCCTGAATGGCAAGATGGTCGGGAATCTCGACTGCTCGGACCATCAACGTCTGGGCGGTCTCGGCGGACGCCTTCCTGGAATCGGGCTCGCGCAGGCGGCGTTAGTCCATAACCGAGATCGTCAGCTTCCACAGAAATTCATCAGAGCATCTCTGGGTGACGTACTCGCCACCCTGACAAATGAGCTCGGGGCTGATCCGTTCGATGTCAACCTCGAATGCATCGAACCCGAGATCGTACTTGATGTGCTCCTCGATCTTCGCGAGGTTCGCGTCGTCCCATTCTGCCCAGTCCGGACTGTAGGTCCGCACACCCATGTAGACCGTCTTCTGCTCGCCATGGCCGATATTCCACCCGAGCGCATCGGACAGATCGAAGAATGGATCCTCGGTGGTGCGAACGACGTATGGCCAGGTCGTGTAGAACTGCAAGCGGGAAAGTGGGGGCCACGCGTAATCGTTCAGTTCGGGGCCGTCAGTAAATAGAGTGTGCGGGAACGCGTTGTGCCGAATACGGTGTTTCAGGCTGCCCGCGGAGCCGGCGACTTTCATGCTGCGGCCATTGCTCGAGCTGACGGAAATCCACTGACTTCCCGTCGAGTCGCTATCCACGATTTCTCGCAACTCGTCATCGTTGAGCAGGCAAACAGTCTCCTCACCGCATACGAGTGCGAACCAGAGGCGGTACTCGGCGTGCAGGTCCGCCAGATCGTCAGGGCGGACCGTAAAGCGCCAGGTGCCGCGTTCGGCGCTCGCGTACTTGATTAGAAGGCGCTTGTCGCCGTTGATCTGGTAGTAGCCTTCCTTCCCGGAAACCGAATGCACCTGTGAAAGAACCGGATAGGCGGCGATCTGTGCGAGAGCCGCGCCGTAGTAGAAATCCCCGACCTTGATTTTCATATTTTCACTTCGTTGTAGGTCGCCGGCACTCATCCCGGATGCCAAAAGCCGACGTACCGTGACGGACTGCTGGAACGGGCCCGGCACGTCAAACGTGCGCCCCGCCTCGGAAGGTTTACGGAGTGGGCTATCCCCTGACCGGATTGAAGTTGTAGTCCTGACACACGACGACCACTGCCCGACCGTAGGCGATCAACAGGCTCTTCGCGGCAAGCTTGTGCGTCAACTGATCCTGGAACGCTTCCTTGATCCGTTCACGTCCCGTGGCTTTGTAGAAGTCTTTCCACTGGTACGTGAGCGCTTGTGCGCCTTGCTTTCGCATCTGGTCTGAGATCTCTTCTGCGATGGTTGCGGGGGACTTTGGCATTTCGCTTCTCCTTGTTGGATGCCGAAGTATAAGGATCGTGTATGGCCGCTGCAACAAGATTTTACGTTTCCCCTAAAAAATCCTAAGACATCTCTAAGACAATCGTAACGGATGAAGCCCTTGCCTGGCGGGCGCCGCGTGATTTTCTAAGCGCAAGGACTGAAAGTCCGTGGTGGGATAGTGATACGGCGGCCTGAGTCGCCACATGGAGATCTGGCACGAACCGGGAGCCAGACGAACCGGTGCGCAGCATGGTCAGGGCGACGATCGGCCGGGCTCGTGCATACGCTGCATCTTCGGGCCGAGCACCGCGTCTCCGTTTCATCGCGGCTTCGCTCGCTGGAGCCCTCGCGCCGCTCGCGATCTGGCTGCTCGCTGGCGCGGAAGCGCTACGGATGTTCCGCAACCTCTGAGACATCCGGTCAGGATTCGCAGCGCACAATTCACTTCACGCACGGGAGGGCAGTATCCTCCCCGCGGTTCTGTCCATCACCTGCTCGCCGACGTCAGCCCTTTCCGCCTATCCCTACCCAATCTTGTCGCGGCGCTCAAGCTCCGCAGTCAGGCGATGGATTCGATTCGCCAGCAACAGACGCTGCTCGGCTGACCGGGCACGATCGCGCTGGCGGCCGGCGGCACCACGCCCTCCCAGTCTGGACGGATCGAACCGCGCTATATCCGCGGACACGGACTCGGATTGGCGTCGATTGAGGCTCGCGATGCGGCTGAGTATCCGGAAAACCGGAATCGTCCGCAGGTTGGCGTCCGCGACCGCTTCGATCACGGAGCGCGCGGTCGCTGCATCCGGGCCATAGAACGCCAGTTCGACCGGCCGTCCGGCGTCGCGCAGGCACGCGAGCAACGCGTTGTAGTCGCGGTGGTCCGTTTCGATGCGTTTCCCGAGAATGGTACCGGCGAGCTCGAACGCGAAGGGATCGGGTTCGAGTGGGCGAGATTTCACGTGCGGTGGTTGCTGCTGGGTCATAACCGGATCGGAGGGACGAGGGTCTTCATGGGAACCCGTGCGTCCGGGTTGAAGTGTTGATGATTCGCGGCGCCCTGGATCAGGTCAAACAGCAAGTGCAGATCCATTGCAACCCTCTCCTCACCATTCAATGGTGACCAAATCTACAGGGCCGTGATCAGCATTCAAGGCGTGTAGTCTCGAAATTCCCGGGGAAATAACCGACAACATCCAAAATCGACGACCGGAAGTAGCGTTTTCAGGCCGAAACTTCGTAAATTCATCCAAAGTCCGGCATTTCGAGACACCGGATTGCGCAAAATTGCGATTCGTTAGCGAGTTCTTACGCGACGCTCGGGAGTGGTACGCAACAATCCACCACTCATCGCCAACCACCCGGGCCCGCACCGTGAAGCCGGTTACCTACAGTCCGAAACGATCCTGCTCGCCCGCACGACCAGGGAAGCGCCGCTCCGGAACGGCTGATACAAGATCGGCAGAGGCGAGCACGTCAGCCACATGGGAAGGCCAATTGCCTTCGGTCAGCGGATGGAGAAAGGCAACCTCGCGGATCGTCACAAGGCCGAGCAGCCAAGCGATCATTTCATCTGGCCGGCGCGTGGCGATCCACACACTCCGGTCAGAATCCGTGACACCCACGGTCAGCCCGGATTCGAGATCGATCCCGAACGAGACACCGACCATCGCGCCGAGCCAGAGCACCCGGGCGGAAACAGAGGACCGAAGATAGCGATTCGCAGCCACGATGCCGCGCGGCGCATCCGCCGAGACGTAGCCCGTCCTGCCGGCGCCGGTGCCGAAAACTTCGATGCGTCCAATCTGGAACCCGTCGCACCACGCCATGAGCGATCCCCACGCACCCGGGAGGTCCACACCGAATTCGTCGCGGAACTCCCGAGCCGTTGCGCCCATCAAGCGATCGCTGACCGGAATCGGCATAGCCGCGGTGCCATAAACGTCGCTGGCCGCTCCAGTCAGGATTTCGGCCAGAAAATCGAGCAGCGATCCATTGCGCACCAGGCGATAGTCCACGCCATCCGCGACGAGCTTGGCCTTCACAGCGCCTGCTTCGTGACCGAGCATCCAGCGAACCGGATCCTCGGCCGACCGGCAAACCCAGTTCCGGTCGTCTCGCGCCCATTCGGAGGCAACCTCCCGCCCGTTCTCCCCGACACCATCACGACTCAAGAGCAGCATCGATGCCTCCATCTTCCAGTCCGAAATCGTCGGCGTTCTGGTCCGTCCCGTCGTTCGTGCCATCGATCACCTGAAGCATGTTGTTCAGGTAGGTAGCACTTGCTTCATCCCCTTCCTCGGACATGATCCGGACGTACACGGGCGTCGAAAGCAGCGCCTCGAGCTCCGCTCGCAGCGCATACGTGGGCTGGCCGGCCTCCCCAAATGTCATGAACTCGTACGGAACGGCCACGTCCTGCGGGCGACGCTTACCCATCGCACGAGCACCGACCATGTAGAGGCTGACGAAGCCGTGACGCTCGAGCGCCACGCGGATCGCTTCAAGGTGCGGCTGAAGCGCATCCAGCTCCGCGATCGCGCGGTTCTTCTGGATTTCGCCCATGTTGACCACGCTGCCGCAGTAGGCACTGATGATCGACACGCGGGAGTGGCCGAGAAGCTGCGCCACCAGTTGAGCCGCCACGCGCGTTTCGCCGCGAAGCGGGCTATTGCCACCCCGGATCGCGCTCTGCACACCCGACAGGTGCTCGAACTCGTTATTCGCGACCTCGTGCCGCAGGCCGTGGAGCGTGACGCCCAGATCGGCCTTGGTCAGCCCGAACTTCTTGGCGATGTACGAGAGGCGGCGAGCATTGGTCTTGAGCGATTCCCCCGGCCATCCCAGAAAGCCGTCACGATCCTGCACCACTGCTTGAAGCTGACGGAGTACGTCGAGCTTTTCCTGCGTGTCGAGAGGAAGCACACGATACCGGCCGCCCTTTGTCCCTTTCTTGATGGGAAGCCCTGAACCGCTCGCGGCAATTGCGGCCTTCAGTTCCTCACGCGACACCTTCACATCGGTGAATGCGACGATGTTCGTGGTGCCGCCCACTACTACGGTCGCATATGGACGGATACAGACCATCTCCAGGCGTCGCAGCCCCCATGTCCGGCCTGCGAGCAGCATCAGTCCGGCGCGCTCATCGGCCTGGCGAATCTGGGCCAGCTTTTCGTCGATGTTCACGCCGTTTCCAGACCAGCTCTTATCCGTCTGCGCAGAGAGAGCGCGCGTGGCCCGCTTCGGGTCTTTCACGTACCGCGCGGTCGGGCCGATAAGATCCGGCTTACCGATCCAGCTGCAGAAGATACGGAAGGTCGTGATCCGGTTTTGTAGGGTCGACGCGGCCTTGCGCTCATCGACCCACTTATCCACAAGCGCCTGCATGTGCTTCTCCCGGAAGCTGGTGATCGTGTCGAACCGGTATCCGAGAATTCGCAGCTCTTGAAATCCCTGATAGAGGATATGGCCACGGGCTTCGAGCGTCTTGTCCGATGCGCGCCGGTCGCCGCGAACCGTCCGCAGGTTCTCCTGTTGCTTGAGAAGGTCGGACAGCTGCTTCTTCCAGTTCCCATGAGGAATGGAAGCCTGAGTACCCGCTCTTGGCGCATCCGCCGCTTTACTGTCCGTATCGAAGAAGTCCGCCATTCCTTCACTCCTGATTCCTGGTTGCCCTGGTGTGCTCTGTCGGTAGGCGCGTGAGCACGTCGATTCATCACCCGGTCTCATTCCCGCAGGGATCGGCGCATAGGCGCTCCAATCCCTCCGGGCTTGAGGCCGGGGGGCTTTGCTTCTATTCCTACGTGGTGCTTCTTGTCGCCTTCCGTAGCGACGGGGGGTGGCAGTGCCTGTACGTTAGAAACTTATGGAACTGCACAACCGATCCCTCGGCCGTACAGATGCGCTTTCGCGCCATCCCCGCTTGTGTCCTAAGCGGGGAGCCTTTGTCGCGTTTTTAAGAGGTGCGACGTCCTCCTGACTCTCGGTTAGCGCCCCAAGCGCTTCCCGAACGAATCTGGTTCCTCCCATTCCTTCCCTTGCAGCCTCCGAACCCGTGATGAGGTTCGAGCAAGTTGCCAGATACCCGGCTCGCCCCCGATACGCCTCTAAGGGCGCTCGAAAACGAGTAGGTCGACTTCCATGCGTTTCGCACGAAGCCGCGTCCAGCGGAATGAGAGTCATCGGAATGACTAGAAGCGCATGCGCTTCGCGCCAGTGGATAACGCCCGTGTAGGTCAGGCGTCTGGCGGGCTGCTCCAGGTGGAGCGATCACACATTTTGGGTCGGTGGTGTGTACCGATTCCGTATTGCGAGAACTTCTCGCCGTACGCTTCCTGACGGAATGTAAGCGGCGAGAGCTTTTGTTGAGCCAGAGGCTTCCAGTGCTGACGTTGACGCAGATCGCACGCTCAATGCGTGACGCTTGCCGGACCAACCCGGCGCAATTCGCGCAGGAGGTCTTCGTGCAATCAGAGGTCGTTGTCGAGATGAAAGGTTCTAGCGGGGCGATGCCCGGCGTCGCTGATTTGCGAGCCGTGTGAATCCGCGAGGGATCCACGGGTTGCGTTTTGCCCGAGCGATCCTCATCGGATTTCGGGCGAGGCTAATGCCTCGACTGTCCTGCTTTTGGACGCGTTGCGCGTCCGGTCCCGACGCTGCCTATGGGATGGGCGTCGGTGGCTAGATACGGCCCAGCTGCCGATCAACGCACCGTGCGGTGCGGTCGATGGTTCGCAGATTAGATAGGTCCGCGCTTCTTGTCAAGAATCTAAATCGCTTCCCTACACCGTTACCTTTTACACAAAATCCCGAAACCCCCGGTGCTCATGTGTCTCACGCCACATGGCAGGACACTCTCTTTACAATACCTTTTTCAAGTCAGACGAAGTACGATAGGGCGGTTCACCGATTCCGTTGATCTTCTCGCCAACGTCGCCGGCAAACGTCGGTAAATTGGCCACCCTTGGCCGGTAAGTGGCCAATTTCTGGCCCAGACCGGTGCCGTTTCAAACCCTCCTCTGTCATTCAATCCATGCAACGGGCCGGATATTGGCCGGATATGGGCCATGTATCGCCCACGCGTGGCCGATAACTGGCCGATTTCTGGCCAAGCTTCTTGCCAAGAAGCTGATTAGCCCATATGCTTTGCGTACTTCTTGTGGAGAACCTATATGAGCAAGGCAACCCCGCCCATCGTTCGTGCCATCGACGTCGGCTACGGCAACACCAAATACACCACCTCCCAGCGCAACATCGACAGCGACGCACAGGTCGGTCTCTTCCCTTCCCTCGCCCCGCGAGCTACTCAATCGGACTTCACCGGAGGCCTGATGAGCAAGGCCGATCGGATCGTCGTCGCGGTCGACGGTGAGAGCTATTCCGTCGGCGCCGATGCCCTCGCGGAATCGAAGGGCATCTATAAGCGCGAGGTCGCGGCAGGCTACTCGACGACCCGCATCTATCGCGCACTCTTCCTCGGCGCTCTTCAGAAGATGCGCCTGCAGGCAGTCGACTACATGGTCGTGGGCCTTCCTCTGACGACTTACGATCGGTACGCCGACGAACTCAAGGGCCTCCTGACCGGTGTTCACGAAGTCCCCAATCCCGTCAAGCCTGACCAGAACCTCAAGGTCGACGTGCGCCGCGTGAAGGTATTCCCGCAGCCGAGCGGCGCCTTCTATAACTACGCGGTGCCGCGCAAGCTTCTGGAATCGATGCAATATCAGACGAACCTGGTCATTGACGCCGGCTACGGCACGCTCGACTGGTTTGTCACCGAGGGCGCCCGCCCGTTGACCGGCCGATGCAGCGCGACACCAAAATCGGTGTGGGCCGTCATCAGCGCAGTGGCCGAACACATTGCTCCGGATCTCACGCAGAACCCGCGGACGATGCAGCGGATCGACAACGCTCTTCGCGTCAACGCCCCGTTGAATATCAATGGCAAGCAGGTGGATATCGCGCCGATGCGCACGCTCGTGACTCAGATCGTTGAAGACGCGATCAACGAAATGCTGCTGTCGATCGGAAACATTTCCGACATCGACAACATCCTGATCACCGGTGGCGGCGCGCATCTCTTCGCGGACTACGTGAAGAAAGAGCTGGGCAAGTCGCACAGCCAGATCCACACCGATGCCGATCCGGTCTATAGCAACGTCCGCGGATTCCAATACGCCGGCGAATTCTGGGCGGCGCGAGACGCGAGCAACCGAGCTGCAGCCTGAGGAACTCGACCATGGCACGCCCTCCTTCCGCCATGCGACTTCGGATCACGGTTCCCGCGCATCACGCCGTTCTCCGCCATATGGAACGCCTTGAGGAAGGCTCGGATGCAAATATCGAGCTTCTTCGCCTGGCCGAGCTCGGCGCTCACCTTGAGGACCTGCACGGGCCGATCAAATCGGTTGCAGATATCGTCAAGCTGGTTCATTCGCGAAATGCAGTCGCGGTGGCGACGATTCCGGCGGATCAAACGCCGGCATCATCCGCTGAGCGACAGAGCGCGCCCCAAAGCGTTGATGCTCGGAAAACCGCTGTCCCAGTCTCAGCTGCACCGCAACCCGATCCGCCATCGGCCGTCCCCTCCCCATCCGAAACGGCTGGGGGGCTTGTGGTGGACGAATCCCAAGCCGCGCTCGCGTGGCTACCCGATTAACACAACAGGGCTAGAAACAGAAACGCACGTCGGTACATTGACTCCTGTAAGACCTATCAAGGAGATAACCATGAGCGTGACCAACCAATACATGTGCGAATACGCGCAATTCGATCGCCGGAGCGTCCCGGCCCAACTGCGCGGCACCGGTGACGGCCGGGCCGATCTTTACGACCTGTTCCTGCGTATGGAAGGCGTGAAAAACGGACTGGTCGAGCAAAACGGTGATGTGGTCGACACCTACTCGGCCGCGATGTCCGGCACGAACCTGTCGCCGGCGCTCGCGTGGCTGCTGGTTCGCCTCAACCGCCTGCTGGTCACGCTCGACAGCCTCAACGCCAAGCTGTCCAAGGTTGCCTCGAAGTACGACATCGACCCGTCGGACTCCGACAACTCGCGCGGCCGCGGTATTCGGTCCAACACCCTCTCGAGGAGCTCGCTTTGCACACAAGCCTTCGCATCCGCCGTCGGCTTACGGGGCTGATGGCCGGGGTGGCTCTCGTGCTGCTGACCGCAGCACAACCCGCCCTGGCAGATTGCTTTGATGACGCCGGTACCTATCAATCGGTGAACCCGAACATTCTTCGGGCAATCGCGTGGTACGAGTCCAAAGGCGACCCCACAGCCGTCCACCGCAACTCCAACGGCTCAATTGACGTGGGTGAATTGCAGATCAACTCAATTCACTTCCCGGAGCTCGAGGCGTATGGTGTAAGCCCGTCGTCCTTGAGGGACCAGTGCGTCAACATCTATGTCGCCGCTTGGCATCTAAAGCAAAAAATGGTCAAGTACGGCAATACGTGGGCCGCCATCGGTTCTTATCATTCAGAGACTCCACGACAGCGGGACCAATATGCCCGCGCGATCCAAGGAATTCTGGCGTCGTGGGGACTGGTTTCCCCTCGCTGAACTCGCAGTTTCCTCACAAGTTCAGTCCCAAACCCTCCCGAGATTGCCGCACCTACCAGGCAAGCCACGCAATACGTGTGGCACGGCGACTTACGATCCTCGCTCGGCAGTCCAGAGATGCGCGAGGCGGGAGCGCCCTTTGCGCTCGTCACCGACAGCTGCCGACCGGCCCCCAAAGCGATCACCCACCGCCGGCTCATGCAATGGGCTAGGCTGAACGGTGAGGCAAGGCATACTGCTTCTGACTTCAGCGACGCTGACCGCTGAATCAGCCATTCAAGCTTTTTGGGGTCGCGACGGCATGTGCCTGCGACCGCCAAGCGTTCAACACTTCGTTGTCTAAATCCCCTTCTCCATCCGCGCTCACACAGTTTGGTGGCAGATGTGATCACGGAGAGCAGTTTGGGTCAGGTCGAACGTTTCTCTCAGGCTGCTGATAACGTTCTTCCAATCGATGTCGTGTTTCCAACGACGGCACGAGCGCAGAAACAACTTGCGTTGCGACAGGTTCGCCGGTGGGATTTAGATAAACGAAGAGTCCGCGCTTAGACGGCTCTCTGTCTTCTTGGGGGGAAAGGTGGTGAGGATAGATCGTTGGCCGCTTTGCCCCGGGGGTCTCTTCCCGGGGCAAAGGGATTACTGGGTATAGCTCGCGACGTGCCAGGTAAGCGTATTACTGCCGTTGATTTGCACCATCTGAATCGACGCCGAATTCGAAGCGACAGGAATCGAGACGGGAAGCCACCATTGAGAACCACTTCCGCCGTCGTTCCAGCCGTTGTCGCCAGCATAGAAGTAATTCTGGATGTTCCCCGCTGCATCACGGACGATGAACTGAGCCACACCCGCGTTGCTGCCAGTCCACTGAACGAATACCCATCCATCGACGCGCTTCGTGTTTCCGGGTATCCCAAACCAACCGCCGTTGCCGATGTCCATCGAAACGTAGTTGTTAGTACCCGACGAACCCACCTGCTGCCACACGCCGGATTTACACGACAACAAGTCTCCGTTTGGATCGGTCGTAATCCCGGTACCGGAACAGCCCCAACCTGACCAAGCTGTTGCTGCCATCGACAGCGAGCTATTCACCACGCCGCCGCCGTTGAGGTATGTATAGCCTTGGTTGACCGTCGGGCCATACATCCACGTCGTACCAGTCACCTGCAGATTGCCGCTGCCGCCACCACCGCCGACGATAGTCGAGCCACCGGACCAGGGTTGCAGGTAAAGATTCTCGCCAGCGTTGACGTGCAATCGACCCGGGTCCGTTATCTGTGCGCCGCTGGTATTTAATGTCACGTTTCCGTCGGCGGTAACACCACCCTGCCAGGCATAAATATTTTGTGCCTGGAAATCCGCAGCTCGCGTCCAATTCGCACTTCGCGTGTACACAGTACCGCTGCTCTGAAGAACAATGTTGCTAGAGTCCCCATACAACGCTTGCTTCGCCAACCCGATAATGCCAGCACCGGCTCCCCCCTCATTGACGCCAACGTGCTGTGTATAGACTGAAGCAGCGTTGTTGATGTTCTGGCCGTTTGCGTTCATCGCGCCAGTCAGGGCGCGCGAGCCATTAAGCATGTAAAACTGGCTCAATATCGCATCCGTTGCCGAATAAGAACCGACGCGCATCGCCAAAGTACCAACCTGAACACCAGCCATCGGTGTCTGCCACCCGTTCCCGGTTCCGACCAACTGACCCGCTTGTCCAGGTGGCGTCATACCGGCATCCGCGCCCGCGGCCTGCATGGCAATCCCGGCCAGATCGTTTCGTACAGCCCCGGTGCCGTCCTTGTATGGGGTCGATGAATACACATACCCAGCCAGCGTGCAGTTTCCCCCGGGACAAACCTGGGTAACGTTCGAGGTGAAAACTTGGCCGTTCGGCGCCTTCGTACCAAAGCCCTGCGGCAAATAGCCCAGATTGATTAGTTCCGGGATAGTCGGCGCATAGGGGTTGGCCACACCTGCAACGCCCTGGTTGGCCATAATCGCCTGGCCGTTTGTGCTGTAGTAACCGTTGAGCCCCCCCTGGTATTCGACAGCCCATTGCCCCGTTGCCTTCGCAATGGACTCATCGACGACTTCGGACGTCTGCGCCATCTGCCCAGTCAGAGCGATTGTCGCAACGGTAAGAGCGAGCGCGGTGTCAATGAGCATCGATCCGCGTTGCCCGAGTTTCCTCCGACGCAGCGACAGACCATGACGTCCCCTCCCCGCCGGAGGACGGTCGAAGCTGTTGAAACTCAGTATCTTGCCCATGGAAGCCCCTTGACAAAGACCGCCCTCACGCAATCGGGCGTCGGCGTTCGCCGAATAATTTCCCACTAGGAAGTATAGCCTACGATGCTTGCGGAACGATCACATTTCAAGCCGCACAAGCTTGCAAGTTTCCAATACCGAGAGTAGTAGACCTCTCATAAAAAAAGGCGCCCGTGGGCGCCTTGCCATACTCCTACCCCGAGCCGGATCGATCAGCTCATCAGGAAGGTAAGGGTATTCGCATCCCCGGTGCACGTCATGTTCGCCGGGTTGAACGTCACCGTCGGCGATTTGATGACCGTCGCATTGATGGTGATCTTCGCAGCCCCACGTTGAATTGCCGACAAGATGGGCTGACAGGCCGAATCCGGCAGGTTCGTGACCTTGTACTGCACCGAATCCCCTGCAACGTTAAGGGTGCCGGAGGTAACGGTAAGTTGACCGCCGCCGGGGGCCGTGGTCACGACCCCCGCGTTATCCGACATCGAGACCAGGTTCTTGAAGAAGCCACCCGTGTCGAGGTTGCCGTTCGTAACGTTCGCATACTGGCCCGAATACGAGGATTTCACCTTTCCCGCAAGCGACGTCAGATCCTGGCCCAGTTGGTTGGTCTGCTCGCCGACACTGTTCGAGTTGAAATACGCGTACAGGCCGACAACTGCGATGAGCGCGACGAGCAGGTAAAGGCCATACTCGATCAGCACGCTTCCACGTTGCGCCTCGGCACTCCGACTATCCTTCCGCACCTTCAGGTCATAGACCGAAGTGTCCGCATCGCCCTGCGCCATGTTGATTTCCCGCTTTTCCACGATTCTCATGCTCCTCAAAAAGTATCCATTCACCCTCTCTTGCCAGGACTGAACTACCCTATGGGCGCTCATCCACGCAAGGCATTCGCCCAAACTGGACGTTGACCTGATTACAGCACCCCACCACACGAGGCGAAACTTCGAAACAACCGCTATCCAGGGGATCTTTCATGCCCAAAGAAACCGCAAGCCCGTTAGCCGCGCATCATCATATTGAGCTGGATAATTGCCTTGAATTCGTCCGACATCTTGAACGTGCCGAAGTACATACCCAGCATCATCACGATGACGATCATGACGACGAGGTACCGGACGATGGTTGCTTTCTTTTCCATCTCCGCCGGCGCAGCCTTTCTGACGATCTCTCCGACCTTCGAAAGCATTGTGGACATATCGCTATATTCCGCGATATCGACGATCCGGTAATACGCCCGGTCGTTGACGATTCCAGTGTTGAACGCCTCGCCCTTTGAATTCGGCTCGTGCTCAAAATTATTCAGGATTCGCTTGATATGCCATTTCAGCCACGGATAGGCTTCAGCCTCCATCTTTTCCAGCACATCCGGCACCGTCTGGACCTGCGTGCCAACCCTGACGGTCCCGGCACCCAGCGACGAAAGGAAAGCCGCACCTCGAAAGTCGCGATAAAACTGATACGGAAGGAAGTGCCGATCTAGCCACGGCCGGAATCGCCCGACATAGTTCGGAAAGGACCACTTCACCCACCCGAAGACGAACACCTCCAGCAGGATCAGCGCCCAACCCCACCCTCGGACAACTTCCCCGAGTCCGTAAAACATCTTCCCGACCGGGCCCCAGTGTTCTGGCGGAATCATTCCCCCGATAGACTTGAGCGTGCGGGGCATCAATACGAATCCCTCAACGGCAAGGAAAATGTGGAAAATCACGACTGCGGCTACCGCAGTGAAGAGCACGGTCCGCGCAACTTTCTTCGCCTCTTCCATACCGCGGATGTTCTCCGACAACTGTTCGAGGCCGACCTTGAGATCCCCCGCTCGCTCAGCAAAGGCCAGCACGGTCAGATCTTCCGACGGCACTGTTCCGACGAGCGCTTCAGAGAATGTCGCTACATCTTCGTCCATCCGTTGCAACCAGTACGCCGCAAGCTTTCCTTCCGGCATAGAGCCGTACCGCTCAACGTACGGCTCAAGAAGTTCACGAATGTTTTTCCCTGGTTGCGCCGCCATAAGCCCGGCAAGGTCTGAGTAAAACTCCCCCCGCCGTTGCTTGAACTCATATATGGCGAGAAAGAGCCCGCGCCCTGCCGTAGGGTTGTCGCCGCTTTTCGCTCGACCGAACGACAACCGCTCCAATATCGAATTCATTTACAAGAGGCCTCAAAAAATGACGGATTAGTGGGGTTTCTCTGCGGTCCCGAATCGCTCACCACCCGTTGCAAACTTGCCGAGCCCAAAGCGTCGCTGCTCGTTCTCGTACTGCTCAAAGGTGCCAAATTTCTCCTCGATTTCGTACGGTGAAACTTGGCCCCGGGAGCACCGGTACATCGCAACTTCCATCGCCGACTTCCCGCTTGAATCCTCCTCCGAAAATTTCGCCACACGAAGTTGGTTCACGTACTGGATGAGATCCATATTCTTGTGATTTCGAATCATATCCAGCATGTACGTGTCCAACTCGAGCATCTCCGCAACGACCTTCCGTCCAGCGATACCATTCAACTCGGCCAAACCAGGCTTGCTGCACTTCGGGCAACCAGACTTGTTTGTCAGGTAGATGCCGTCGACGTCAAGGTCGAAAAGCCGCTCGATTCTGTTCAGATACGACGCCTCGGCATGTTGCCGGGCCGGAAAGTCCTGACAACACTCGCAGTTGATCGGCACCAGTGCTTGATAGACGAGCAAATTCATAAATCCTGGAGTTGCCATCACCTCTCGAGGGATTCCCAGCTCGCTCGAGCAAAAGCGATCGATACTGCCGACGTGAGAAGGCGCGTGGACAGTCGTGAAACCCAAATGACCGGATTCCACGATGTCTCTGAACATCGAGGCGCTGTCCAGATCTCGGCACTCGCCGATGAGCACCGCGCTCGGGTCCATCCGCTTCAGCTGTCGCTTCCAAGCAATGAACGAGTCTTCCTGAGTGTCAGTAAGCGACCGCGACACGTTGAACTGGCGCACACCTGGGATCAAATACTCGACTGGGTCCTCTACGGTGTACTTCGCCATCGTATCCGGGAGGTTCGCCATGTTGGTTTGCATCGTGGTGGACTTTCCCGAGCCCACAATGCCGGCCACCGAGATGCCCCCCTTGTGTCTGCTTATCGCGTTGCGCCACATCCAGACTTGTTGTTCGAAATACCCCAGTTGCTCGAGCGTTTTAATGCTCTGCATGTCGTCCTGGTAAAGCATCCGCAGAACAACGACACTTCCCAAGGCTGTACGTCCAGAAGCCCAACGAAACAGCAAGTCGCGATCCCTTACCCTCAATTGCAATTGGCACTGCTGAGGAAGATTCTCGTTGTAAGAGTTCTGAGACCCGTTTTGGGACTTGTTGTTGTATAGATACGCAACCATGTCCAACAGCGTGTGCGTATCAATCAGGAACTCCGGAGGGTGTACCAGCTTCCCGTGAATGCGGAACGACACCTGCGACTTCGCGAGCCGTCGGTTCATGTCGATATGAAGATCCGAGACCTCATTCGCCATCGCGAACTCAGCCATCAACTCGAACTGACGATAGAGCGTGCTTGCATTCTTCTGTTCCAAGGACACGCTGAGCGTTTTGCGACGGCGATTCTCCATCACCTTGTCACGCGCAAGATCAATCAGCACCTGGTCAGACGCAACATAGTAACCCTCCGCCACCAGATCCCACTTGACGGCCAGATGCGCTACCAGCTCATCGACGTAGTCATCGTTGAGCATCTCTTTGGTCAGGATGATCGCGTACTCGCCGTGCTTCTTGCCGCCCTCCGAGTTTGGAGGCACCACCTCCACTGGGCAAATGTTTTGCCGCATGGAGGGAGGCATCTGTACCAGGTCATCGTCGTACATTTTCCGCGTGAAAAGCGGAAGTGCGTCAACCGTTGTAATGATCTCGACCGCATCACCCCCCGGGCCCGGCTCGTCTCTCCGCACCTCCCTACCCAGAGCGTGCTGGTCTCCAGCAATATCCACCACAACGGCACCGGTCGGTTTAGAGGAAGGAGGAACCCAACCCCCACCGTTCTCGACGACGTCAATCACATCACCTCTCGACGACTCTCGTTGCAGAACGTTCGAATCGGATTTGTTGTTCAGAAAGCGACTAAGCATTAGCGAACTCCGTTGACTCCGCCGACTCGGGGACCAGGCATCATGGTGGGCATAGACGGAGGCAACGGCGAGGTTGCGAAACCCGGACTGCCTGTCATTTGGGCTTGTTGCTGCGAAGGCTTGTCATTGCCGTTGTCGAAACCTTCGTCGACCAACGATTCGAAGTGCTTGATCTTTCCCTTCGGCGATCGCAAATTGGCTCCATCCGTGTCAATCGCGACGACCGTATAACCTTTAATCTTTTTGCCTACCGTGACCTGATAGATCACGTCGTTCCACATCAAGTACCCCGAGAGATTCGGGACAACTCCGAAACGAGCAAACAGTCCATCGCGATGCTTGGGCTTGCCTGCATCAGCGTCAGACGCGGCAGGGATTGGTGCGGCCGGCAGTGCCGGCGACTGTTGTTGCGTCGGCAAAAGAGCGGGCGGCGTCGGAGTGCTCTTGTCGCTCTCAGTAAGCGACTTTAGTGTCTTCGTTGCCTCCGCCTCGATCAAATCGTTGACCGAAGGGCCGGCTGCATGTCCAGCAGACCATGCCAAAGAGAGTATCAAACCCGCAAAAACACGCACGACCTTCATATTCCTATCCCCTGATCAGCACTTGGCCTTTAACAGTTGCCTTGAACATTGAGTTGTCAATCGTCGACTGCGGGTCAGACTGCACCACTACAGAAATAGACGAGACCAACGCATACGGTGGAAACTGTCCAAGCAGTTCAAAATCGCGGACCGGTCCATCCATGGTCCAAGTTGCGACTTTGTATGTGTTCTGCAACGAACTCGCGTCGATTCCATCTGCACCGAACAGTCCGAATGGCGTGATCGTGAACTTCCCCGCCACCTGATAACCCTGAAGCTGAGAACCGAAATCCATCGTCACGGCGTTTTCAGTTGGCGCCTGATCGAGGAACTGGCCAACCTTTCCAACAAGTCCGATTGGTGACGTAACCTGCACGTGTGCGACGTCCTGATCAAACTTATAGGCGTGCTTCCACTGTTCAGGCAACGCCGCGACAAATGTCTTATACGTACCTTGCGTCAACGCACGCTTGTAGTCGACAGCGCAAACCATTAACGCCGACGGCGTGAACGAGCACGAGGTGCCAGCTAAACGCCATCCGCCGACATCCCACGGAAGCTCGCGGAACCATTGATACCAAGGGCCAAGGTCCGTTGCTTTGAGACTCGGTGTCAAACGCGCTTGCGCGATAACGTCGTCGTACAGCTTTTGCGGATTGGGTTGCTTGGGGTCGTGATAATCCCGCCATTTCTTCATAATCACCGGGGATGCCACTTTGGCGATTAGAAAGCACGCGAGCACAATGCCAACCGCGATTCCCACCTTCCGAACGGGTAGCTGGGCCTTGGGGCGGTGCATTGCACTGCCTTCGTCCGCGTGCTCGGCCAATACCCCAATCGGCGTGGAATAGATTCCTTCAATCCCGCGAACGTCGCCGATCAGATCGAACGGTTCGTTCTTCAGCAGATCCCGATACTCGGCGACCTTTTGCTCAAGGATTTCGCCCGAGATGTCGGCGAGGTCGAATTTGTCACGCGGCTTGCCTTTGTAGATCCCAACCAGGATGAAGGTCCCGGTCTTGTTGGGATTGTTCAACGCAAGCAGCACGTTCTTCTTGAGTCCCGGGATCCGCGAAACGATCTTTGCCGCCGCGAACACCGGAACCTTGACCGCGCCAACGTCCTTCTCGGTCAGGTCCGCAGCGGGCAGCAATCCGACTTGCAGGGCTTCGTCGTCAGTCCAGATCAGCACCGACTTATGTTCTCGGGCCCGCGAGATCGCCATCGACTCGGGTGTACCACCGCCAACCAGGCGCTTCCACGCGAGTCCGAATGCAACCTTTTTCCCGTTGACGTCAATAATCATGAGTCAGCGTCCTGAACAGCGGCAGACAGAATGATGATGGTGGTCACACGTTCAGAATCTGCAGTCTTGGAGCCACCAGCGATCAACGGAACGTTCGGTGCGAGACCGCGTCGATCGAACTGATTCGTCTTTTGCTCGAAGCCCGTCAAAATGAGCGTTCCGCCGTTGCGTACAATCGCGTCGACGGTAGCGCCCTCGCCGCTTGTGTTCGGAAGTTGGACCGACTGCTGATTTGATCCCGATCCCGAGGTGAAGGTCTGCAGTGACTGCAGCGTCGACTGGTCGATCGACACCGTCAAATTGATCGAGTTATGGGCGGTTACGCTCGGATACAGCATCAGTTTGAATCCGACCTGATCCTGCGATGTCGTGATACCCGGGATCCCACCCGTTCCACCGGCGGTGGACGTTGCGGGCGTCGTCGCGGACACGTACGAGAACGTCTGGCGTACGTTGTAGTACATGCCATGCCGGTTCTGAATCGACAGCGGGATCTCGGTGGACGTCGATACCCGCCCGATTTCCTGAAGCGCCTGAACGATGGCCGTCGTACCCTTGAACGCACCACTCGTAATGCTCAGTCCGAACTGCCCCGCGTTGTTGACGCCGTTTTGACCGATAAGCGAAACGGGTGAAATTGACGACAATTGGAATCCTGGAATGCTTTGCAGGGCCTTCGTCATCACGGCGTTCCAGTCTACCGCTGCCTGACCGGTGTCAGTTGTGTGCACCTGGATCATCTGGAGCCGCACCAGCACCATCTTCGACAGAATTTGCGTCTGGAATTTGATGATTTCTTCTGCTTTGTCGACCGCCTCTTTTGTATCCGTGAGTGTGATCGAGCCAATCGCAGGATCCGCCGAGATCGAGCCAGCGCGGGTCATGATCGTCTGGATCGACGCCTTGACCGAATTCACCTCGCTGATGTTTGTCGCTTCACTCTTGATCGGCGAGTCCTGCTGCTGCGACTGCGTATTCAGCGCGTTCGTATTGTTCGACTGTTGTGTCGACCCGTTGAACGCCGTCGTATAGGACATCGATCCGGGTTTGATCGGCAGCAACCACGTCTTCGTGACCATCCGGTAGAAACGGATCACGCCTTTCTGGTCGTCGTATTTCCAGTTGATTCCGAGCCGGGTCGCGATGAGGTCGAGGGTGCGCGACAATGCCATCTCACCCGGTTCGAACTGTACGTCCATCGGCGTATCGATCGATGCAGAGCCCGAGTATCCTTGCAACCCACCCAAGCCCTCCCCCGTCGTGGGAATCGGCGGAAGCACTCCCTTTGCCGCCGTCGGCAGAGGTGCCGCCGGCGCCACGCCCGCGCCCTGTCCGACCCCGGCAGTCTTGAGGTCCTCACTCGATTGGCCTCTCGGCAGTAGGGCTGACGCCGGCAGATAGACGTCGCTGTCGATTTTGACCGGGATACCCGTCGACAAAGTAATCCGCTCCGCGGCCACCGGAAGCGACACACGCCGGCCGGGGAACATCATGTCCGTATTGACATTCTTCTGCAGTGCGCGCGGGAGCACGACATCGCGACTCAACGCGACTGCCTTCCCAGCGAGAAATGGCGTATCAATCATCTCGTCTCGCACACGGACTTGTTCCGAGTTCGCGATTTGATCGAAGAGTTTCTGCCGTGATTCCGCTTGGATCCTCGAGTTGTCCTCAGATGCTCCCTTCGTCTCCCTCTCCAAAGTGGGAGACACACATCCCGAAAGAGTCAGGGCGGCTACAAGCGGCGCAAGCACGAGGCATTTCATCTCACGTTTCATCGGTCTACCTTGGTATCGTCGGTCTTGTCGACCAGGGCGTCATTAAGGCCACGTCGGTATCGATGCTCCTGCAAGGGAGTGGCGGTTCGACGCCCGACCTTTACCTTTTCCTAGCAGAAAGTAAAACACGCCCGAGACGGTAGAACTACGCAGAAACAGCGCCTATTGCGGGCACCTTTCCAGCCGGAATGACGTCTCCACAACTGGAGATATCACTACGGGCAACCGGGTGACCAGAAATGCGAAAGGGCGCCAACGGCGCCCTCGTCCAACAACTGCGACTGCACACTCCTACCTTTTGCACGGGGTCGTCAGAGGCACCACCTGCACCCAGTTATTCGCGTAATAGCAGCCGTGCACGGCAAGGTCGCCACGCTCGGTGGCTTTCAATGTAGCCCGAACGGCATCAACAAAAGACATGTTCCGCCACGTGTACTCGCCTGTGATGTCGATGTCCCGATCGACATCCCACTCAGAATTCCACCCAGCCTCGCGCCCCCAGCGGGCGATCAGTTTCCGGAAATTTTCATCGCTCGCTCGGACCGCGAACTCCTGCGTCGTTTGGGGAATCGCGGCATCACCGCCAGCCACTACCGTCGCGACGGATGAATTATTGGCAACGGTGACGGCAGCTCCGGATGCTGGAGCAGCGGCCACGGCAGCCGCCCCGGGGACGAACGCTTGATTCTTATGCCCCTGCGCCGCCGCGAACGGCACTACGAGGGCAAGAGCGGCAGCGGCCCCACGCCGCAGTAAAGTCGATTTCTTCATTTCGTAGTAGTCCCGGCAGTGGGTTGAAGCACGACCACGTAACGGCTGTCGCCCACGTGAGTCAGATCCAGTGTCTTGCCGTCCAGGGTGAGCGCCATCTTTTCCCGTACGGGCATCGTGAATGCGGTCGGATCCGTCCACTTCACGGAGATGTCCGAGTTATCGGCACGATCGACGGCGTACATCGTTTTTGGCGAGGTCCGCAGCTTCACCGTCAGGACGGAATTGGCTTCGCTGAGCGTCTCGATCCCGGCCTTCCCATTGATCTTCGTCAGGCCACTGAGATCCGGCTCCGCGTAGATCAATTTGGCCTCCTTGTCCACCCCGAGATTGCATGCGGCCGCACTCGCCTTACCCAGATCGACAACCTTTGCATCAAAATCCGGCTCACGATCAACTGGCGGAACGGTGATCTTCTTGTCCGCGACACCCACGCCCCAGGTGAGCTGGTAGTGCTCCTTCTCGGCGAATACCGCCAAGGTTGAGCGAAGGGAAATCCCGCCGCTTCCGCTCGAGTTATCTCCATTGCTGGAATTCCCGTAGCCGGCAAGCGATGCAAGACGTCGAGCCCCTTCCTCGCGAGAGATCAGACCCGCTTGAAGATCCGCCTTGATTGCATCCGCCTTGAACGCCGGCGAATCTGGCGACGCGTAGTTCACCGGAACCTGTGCCGGCTTGCTGTAGACGCGAATCTCGGCGTCGAGCCCGTCAGCACCGGAGGTATCAGCCGTCACATTGATCACGCTCGGCGGAACGCCATTTTTGACGAGCCAGTCCCGCACCGCGCCCGCGCGATTCTCTGCCAGAGTTTCCATCATGCTGTCGTCGTCGCGCCCCATAATGACAACGCGGCTCGCCTTCTTCGCCGCCGACAAAATCTCCGACGTCGCAGATCGCTTCGGAACCAGAAGCTTCGAACTGCCGCGCTTGAACTGGACGTCGAACTTGTCTTCTGTCGGAAGTTCCGTAGCCCACGAAGCATTGTCCCCAATGACTGGCGTTGCATAGCTATTCGCCTGCATTGCCTGATGCACGTACACCGGGCGACTGCGCTGCGTAATGGCATACAGGCCGTCCACGTCGACGTGCGATGCCGGCACCGTCCCAGGCTCATTCACCCGTGACAGGTCGACGACGTGCGGCTTGGCACCGTCGTACTCTACGACCCCGGTCTCTTGGCCTCGTTGGAATACAAAGCGATTCGCGACGAACGGCACGGTGTAGTAGATGCCTTCCTGATTGGGCTCGAGCAGCTTGCGAGATCCAGCATCGTCGAGCTGAATCACCGGCGCCGTTTTCCCGACAGGGAACTGAAAATAGGTCTTCGAACCATCATCGAACACCTGACTCGGCCGAACGCCTGAACCGCCTGTGGTTCGATATGCGAAGTCGTAGTTCTGATTCGATGCTGCAGGCAGCGGCGCCGTAGCACATCCCGTCATGGCCAGCCCCGAAACCACGATAGCGAGGAAGCGCAGTTGCGCGACAGATTTCAAACTGAGTTTCACGATCTCACCTATGGTATGGCGGCAGCACAAGATCTTTCCCGAGGACGATACTCACGGGGGAACCCGGAGGAACGGTAATCGTCGGCGGAATGTTGTTGTAGCGGTTCAACACCGTCTGAGACGTCTGGACCATAATCTGGCCAGCGGCATTGAGCGGTGAGCTGCTACCCGCATAAACGTTGTTATTGCCACTGTTCTTCGGCGTCGTAGCATATGCGATCGCAGCAGGGATGATGGCTGTCGCAAAAATCTGCAGGATGTGGTTGTTCACGTCCCCAGACAGACCCGTCGCGCCGCCCGAATCGGCCCCTTGTGAATTCGGCGTGTCCACGCAAATACCATCCGGACGGCAGATACGACCCACCGCAACCTCAATCCGCGACTGGCCAAGACGGATATCCCCATTGTTCCCGCCACTGATCGACGAACCCGCCGGAATCATGACCTGTGTGCCAGTAACCGAGTCGTAGACATCGCTGACTACGCGCATCTCGATAGGGCCAGAGAGGTCGCTATCCACCTTTCGCGTCGTAACCGCTTGGATGAGGGTATTGCTGCGCACGTAGTACCTGGCCGGTGGGGCATACGCCGTTTCAGCCGAGTGGTCCGATAGCTTCGAGTTGTAATCCGTCAGCCATTGCGTATTCGCTGTAGCTCCCCCACCCGGGTTGTTGCCGCTTTGCATTCCGGGCATGTGTTTCAGAATATTGCTCATGTCCGACGCACTCGCGAGCTCACTCCGCTGCAGGTCGCTCATCTGAGGCGGGACATAACCCGGCGGCATATTCCCCTGAGCCGAACCTGATTGACTGGCATTCGATTTAACCAAGACGGGCGAGTTTCTGATCATGGACTCGCGGTCTGGATCAGCCACTCCCCGACCGCCCCTCGCGCCATTCGCCGCCATCGTCGGTGGAAGCGGAGGCAACGCGCCAGCAGGAGGCAAACCCACCGTAGAAGATGCGGCTCCTGGCGTTTGCGCCGGCGCCACACCCATCCGTCCGCTATTCGCCGATTGAGCAGCTAGCAGCTCCTGTTGCTTCTTCAGAGCATCAGCCTTCTGCTTGCCTTCCTGAATTTTCTCGAGTTGGACATTCTGTTCCGCGGCTGCCTTGTCCTTATCAATGGATGAAGGGTCCGCCGCTGGACCGAGTTCGGTAGCATGAGGAGGAGTCGGATTGAAATCGTGTCGATGCACGCTCTTTCCGCCGAACTTGATATAAGCCGCCACGAGGACGACCGCGCCAAGAAGAAGCACAATCTTCCAGTGCATGTTCTTCTTGGGCAAGCCTCCGTCGTTGGCTTCCGGATCGATGATCGACTTGTTGGTCATTGAGCGACCTTGTTGTTCGTGATCTCGACTTCTTCCTTGCCGATCTTCAGCAGGAACTTGTGCATGACCTTCGTGACCTTCAGGTATTTCCCATCGACAACAGGATCGAGTGCCGCATAACGGTTATCCGGCGTAACCCAGAAAACTGCCGGCCAATCCTGGATGTTTGCGGGCATCTGGATCCACGTAAACGTGCCGTTGTCGATTACCTGGACCGGTTTGAACGGAGCATTGCCGCTGATCCGATAGTCGAAGTTCAACTGTTCAACGTCGACGCCGCGCGTCAGCGGGTCGCTTGCCGTCGGCCCCACACCAGACGCCTGGGGAGCAGCAGTCGTCGCGATCGGTTGCAACATCGACGTGCCGGGATATCCCCACGTAACCCGTTGGTACCACTTGCCCACATCCGCTTCCGTCGAGCGCAGCATGAGTTGATACGTGCGACGATCTGTAACGACCGTGCCCGACGTCACAACATCGTCGTACTTCGGCCGAATAAAAATGTGGCCCGCAACGCCTGTTTCGCAGTCCCAGGAGAACGAATCGCCGAGGGCAACGCCCTTCACAACCTCTCCGGCTTCCAGTTGGATATCCGTAACAGCCTTGGGGCGAGTGAGGATCTGATACGTGTTGTTCGGATCGAAGTCGAAACGAACGAGTCGAGTGTCACCCGGCAGCGGAGTTGCAATCAACACTGCGTGGGCGCTCAGCGGACCCGCGAGGAACAGAATCGCGGCGAGAATTCTCACAATGAACGACATCATTAAAAGTCCTCGACGCGGGCGAAGTGGGTAATGTAGAGGCCGACGGGATTGCTCGCAATTTCCTCCTCGCTCTTCGGCGGGGAGATCGCGTAGTGGACCGTAATCCGATATTGCTTCGTATCCGGATCTCCCGTACCGCCACCGGCCACGGTCGTCAAGAAGATGAAGCCGACGCCGTTCTCGCCTGGGTCAACACTCTTGACGTGAACGACGCGTGTGTACTGCGCGTTGAGCGCCAATTTGCCGAAGGGGTTGTCGTCCCTCATCATTTGGGCAAACTCGCCGACGGCCGCGCCTCGACAAAGCGCCTGCGCGGCCTTTAGATCTTTCTGCGATGTGTACTGGTCGATGGTGAGCGCCTTCTCTGCCCAATGCCTGAGAAAATAGGAGCGCATGTTGCGATTCGGCGTGAATTGCACAGCGGAGACAGCGCCCCCGTTGGCAACCGCACCATCGGCCTGCGGCTGCACCATCCACGGAACGATGGTCTTGAGTGGCAAGAGGCGATAGAAGTCCGCGGCCATGACAACCAAGCCAAAACCCATGACCACGGCGATGATGAACCATCGTGCCGAGTTGGCCTGGCTTGTACCGATGATTTCGAAGAATTCGCGCTTGGCCTTGTCGTATGCCGTGACCGGCCCGGCATTTCCCGCCATCAGTACGTCGACTGGTTTTTCTTTCCGATTGAACAGCATGCTTCCCGCTCCGAGATTTCTTAGCAGGAAGTAAAACATGGGGGCTTAGTGGTCAACCATTCTAAAAGAACGCCTAAGAAGGGGTTCTTTCCCCGGGTGGACTGCTCCGATACCCGATGGTGACCGTAACACTCCTCCTCGACTAACCCCAAAAGAAAAGGCAGGCCCGTGGAAACAGGGCCTGCCCCGATCGTGAAAGGACCTCCGATCAGTTGCGAGAAATCGTTTCTCGGGCCTCCACAATGTCGTCGACCGTGAGACTAGCTTCCTCGCCATCCAGCATCCTCACGGCACACTGGTTCACAGCTTCCTGAAGGATTGCGTCGACGTTTGCAATCGACTCCCCTTTCAGGGCATCCACCACACGAGCCACGAAACTGTTCAACGGCTCGATGCCTCGTTTTTCCAGCCAGCCGGAGACGAATGTCTCGATACCCACTTGATCAGGCAACTCGAAGCGTACCTTCTCGGTAAAGCGGCCGCCACGCATCGCAGCCTCATCGATATCGTCCACGAAGTTCGTGGCCGCGACGAAAACGATATCCGGTGTTTTGCCAGCCGCGCCGTCCATCGAAACCAGGACTTTGTTGGTCAGGGCGGAGACGTTGGACATCTGGCGGTTCCGGAGAATATCGTCGGCCTCATCCAAGAACACGATCACCGGACGAATGTCCTTCGCCTCGCGGATCAGTTTGTCCCACGATGAGGGATCAGCCATCAGCGTACTCCCTGTGGTCTGCAAGAACGCCCATCCTGTCGCCTTTGCCAGAGCACGTGCCGCTTCGGTCTTTCCCGTTCCCGGAGGACCATAGAACACGATTCCTGTCGGCGCTTTGCCGCCCATTTCCTCGATCTGGCTGATTTTGGACATACGGGTTGCGATCGCCTTCAGACGCTTGCTCGACGGGACAGATAGGATGATCTGGTCCAGCCCTTTCGTATTCTCCGGGATCTTGCCTGCGCGACCTTGCAGAGCTCGCATCGCAGCCATCAAATCGTCGAAGTCAAAGCTATTCCGATTGGTCTTCCGCTTCACTTCCCGAATTTGCTCACCTATCGACTGGATGCGCTTGCTGGAATAGCCGACCCAACGCTTGGCTGCTCGTTCCACTGCCGCTTGCGGAATTTCCACATACGGCACATAACGTTTGAGCGAGGCATCGAGAAGTGCGAGACGGGCAGGTTCATCCGGCGTCGGAACTTCGATTTTGAAATCGAAGCGTCCTTCCCGCATCCCGGCCGCATCAAGCTTGTCGAGGTAGTTCGTTGCAGCAACCACGACGACACGATGCGCACGGATGTCCACCAGCTCCGTCAGCAGTGCGTTCGTGATCTTCCCTTCCTCACCGCCAGACTCTGCCATCCCAGCCCGGTCGACGAGCAGACTGTCGGCTTCGTCGATGAAGAGCATGCACGGAGCGTGCGCCTTCGCGTCCGCAAACGCCTGAACGATGCTTTCCGTCGTCTGGTTCTTCCAACGGCTGGCCACGTCGCTGTTTCGCAGCTTGATCAGTGGAAGCTTGAATTCCCCGGCCAAGCACTCCGCAAATTCCGTTTTGCCATTCCCCGGCTCACCGTGTAGGAGGATACCGTTGCGCGGGTCCTCGCCCTCCGAGCGCTTCGCCAAAATATCCGACACGGCGCCGCGGAGGCGATCCTTCAGATCCTCCATCCCCACGAGCGAATCAAGGGTCTTTCGCGGAGTCGCAACCGGCAGATGCGGCAGCGGCGTAGAACCTGTTTCCTGCGGATTGTTCACGACCATGGCGCGCTCGCGTTCATCAGCAGCCTCAGGGAACTTCCGGGCAAGCCACGGGTAGACTGAAAGAATCGGCAGAAAACCTGCGAACCCCCAGAACTCCCCAGCATCCGCATGACCCGAAAGCAGCGCGATCCAGCTAAACGCAAAGACAGTGATTGCCACGTAAGCGATAGCCCAGAATCGAATAGCCGCAAGACCGAGGACCACAATAACGACAGACGCGACTCGGCCGTAAAGAACCACGTCATGCGTCGATTGGTTCGACGTGAGCAGCTGCCACGTCTCCCAGGCCCATGCAACCGCTGACAGGACCGCGAACGCAAGAAGTGCGATGACCGCCAGGCCGAGGAGCGTATCGAGAGGGTTCGATTGACGATAACGGCCGTTCATCATTCGCCTCCATGGGCCGGCGAACGAGCCGAATCGAAGTGAACTTGGGCGCTGCGTGACGAATGGTCCACGTTCAGGCTGGTGTTGTAGTACCAGCCATAGCAGGCAAGCGCAGCAAACAGAATGGTTCGGTAGAGGGTGGTCATGTTTCCGATCTCCTTACCCCCTAATGTACGTGAAGGCGATACGGAAACAAGCCCCCACGAGTGACTAGAAGAGAAGGCGGTAGATGAAGGGGATCGCTTCCAGGACTGTCCACAAGAGGAGCCCCCCGATCCCCACGAGAAAGACAACGGGCTGCTCAATAAGCGTCCGCGCCAGCGTCACCCCTATCGCACTTGGGACGGACTCCCGAATCATTGCGTGCAACTGGCTTTCCCTCGCATCCCATTCCTCTTCGGTATCCGGCCCCGCGCGAAGCATATGAAGCGTTTCCACAAATGCTTCCCGGAAAGACCTCTTCGTCTGGCGTTCGTCGCGTTGTGCCTCGGTGGTGCTCATGCCATTCCTTTCATATGCCTATCGACAGGTCGAAAAATTAGCGCTTGGACGTACTGCCACCGCGTGCTTGCGCCATGGTTGCCCGAACGCCTCCGCTCGAGGACATAGTGTTTCTGGACCCGCTACTCCCACCGCCACCACGGACCCCGCCACCGCCACCCCGAATCCGGTTGAGCGCGGCCTGGCCGGCCGACTTCAGGCCTTGGCCGGCTGCGCGAGCACCCTTACCCGCGAGCTGACCCGAGCGCTGGGCGGCCGAACCAAGGCCCCTATGCGGCCCCCAGTTCTTCACGCTACTCCAGGCGCTAAAGCCCATGCCAACCCGAGAACCACCTTGGAGCAGCCCCATCGCAATGCCGTTGATCTCCGACATCATGTAGGCGATCACCAAGGCGAGTACGACCAGGACCACATACAGAATGACGTTCGTGGCCGTCGCCCCCTGCGCAACGGTTGTCATGGTGGTCATCAAGGTGTTGGTCATTTTGATCATGATCGCGCCGACGATCTGCATCATGCCGGCGCCAATCATGTACTTCAACCACCCATCGAACAGGAAAGTGGTGTACGGCATCAGAAGCCAAGGCACCATCACGGGCGCAACTGCCAAGCCGATATATACCTTCATCTGCGAGAGGATGTAATTCCCTGCCCACAACGCCGCGGCGCCGGCCACAATCACGGTCGTCGCCAACTTCAGAATCACAATTGCGAGACCGGCGAGAATCGAGCCGAGATCGAAATCACCGATCGTATGGAAGAGCGACGAAAACCAGTTGCTCCCACTCGACCCCGACGACGTCGAGCTTCCGTCCGCACTTGCCCAAAGACTGGAGATAGCGGTGAAAAAACTCTTGAAGCCACCGGACAAATTCGTACCAGCGCCAAACTGGTTCGAAATTTGGGAGAAAGTTTGTGTAAGAGCGTTCTGCGAGCTCGAGTTCAGGCACGCCATCACAATGCCGAGCATTAGGATCTGGATGATGATCTGCGCGAAGACCTCGCCCAAAGACTCGCCCTTTAGCATTCCGGTGATCGCTGTCCAGACGAACATCACGCTGAAGAGCACCCACTCCAGTTCGGCACCATCTGCAGCCAGGGTACCGCTCATATTGCTGAAATTTGACTGAATCGTGCTTTCCAGTTGATTCAGATCGTTCGTCACCTGAGAGACGAAACCCGAGTCCGCCGCGGAAATTGAGATCCCCGACGAGCCAGCGTTCTGCGCGAAAGCCGAGAGCGAAAATAGCATGCACGCGATAAACGCCACGACCGATAGCAGCCCAGATATCCCCGTTCGGTCCGACGATCTTTTCGATGACATTTGCACACTCACACTGAACATACCGGCTTCCTTAGAAACTATTCGCCTAACCGACACTTACCCGCCCATGCGTCGGGCGGGCCCCTTCAGTTCGTCGCTCCGCTGCCGGAGGTTCGGTAGATAGGCGAACCGTTCCTCAATCCGTTGACCAGCGAGCTCATGTTTCCGTTGTCGGTGCTGATGGTCTGGTCGATAGACTGAAGTGCATCGTTGTTGCGCTGCTTTGCGATCGCCTTATTCATTTCTTCCACCGCTTTCGCGCTACCGTTGGTCGACTGGAGCTGTTGCATCAGTTGCGCGTTCTGCATGACGACCCGGTTCATCTGCTGGTTCATCAACTGCATCGACTCGTGGATGCCCGACGTTGTCGGGATCTGCGATTGCCACTGCTGCGCCATCGCATAGTCCTGCTGGATGGCGTTAAGCGTATTGGCCTCGTTCTGCGCGCGGATCTTCGCCGCGCTGATGCCATTTTGGATATCCTGCTTCTGCTTCGTCATATACTGATCCCACGTCATGTTACTCAGCTGGGCTGCTGAGAACTGAGTAGAGATCTGGTTCGACATCCCGGACAGATTGCCGTACAGCGAATTCAGTGAGTTGATGTAGCCATTGATATTGGTCAGATTGAGATTGCCGACACTCTTCAGCGTGTTCAAAGCCTCCGGGCCGATCGATGCGAGCTGCTTGACCTCATTCTCGTACTGCAGTAACTGTGTCGAATACTGCTGCGTTTCCTTAAGAACAGACTGGACCGTCTGCGCCGCGGTCATCAAGTTCTGGGCGTAATTCGTTGGATCGAAAACAATGTACTGGGCAAATGACGCCGTCGAAGCACACATCATCAGTACGGCACCAAGAATCTTTTTCATGGTTATTCCTTTCGTATCGTGTGAGAACTACTGCAGACCGTTGATCAATGACTGACTATTCTGGTTGTCCTGCTGAATGGCGCCATTGAAAATAGTCCGTGCCGCAGCGTCCTGATTCTTTCTGCCTAGCTCATCAGCCTCGCTATTTGCCTTGAGTACGCCATTCTTGTCGGCGAGCATCTTGATGATCTGCGAGTTCTGCATGAGAACTCGGTTCATCTGCGTATTCAGCAACTGGACATCCTCATTCGTTCCCATCGTGGCCGGGATTCGCGCCTGCCACTGCGCCGCCATCGCATAGTCGTTCTGAACCGATTGCAACGTCGCAGCTTCGTTTTGAGCGCGGATCTGTGCCGACTGGACCCTTGCCTTGATTGCCGCTTGTTGTGATGCCAGATATTGAGACCACGTCTGTCCGGACAGTTGAGCCTCCGTGAAACGGTTATTCAACGCGGTCGACACATTGTTCAAATCACCAACGACGTTCTGAAGGCTGGACACATAATTGTTCACGGCCGTCAGATTGGTAACAGAGACACCGCCCAACGCTGCAAGCTGCTGCGGATTGATCGCCGCCAACTGCTTGACCTGCATCTCGTACTGCTGGATTTGCAGCGCATACTTCTGCCCATCCAGGATTACCTTCTGGGCAGTCTGCGCAGCTTTGATTACGTTCTGCGAGAAGTTGGTCGGATCGAACACCAAACCGCCCGTGAACACCGGCATTCCGCCGGCGTAGCACGAGCCCGAAAAGAGGACGGCCAGGAAAGCAGCGACGGCCTTATTCATTTTTTGCGACCTCCCCCAAGCGCACCATTTCCTCGATGTACTGTTCTTCCCAATCGGGAACCAGCTTGGCGCGGAATTCCTTATATTTCTGAATCGCGAGCTGGTCCGACCGCAGGCAGGCGAGCATCTCAGCCGGAAAACGGACGTTTGCCATGCGTGACATACCCTCGGGATTCACGAAGTAGTACTGCACCTTCCGCGTCGCTGTACGGATGCGCTCGATCTGCTCATCGTTGAGCTGGAACTTGTTGCGATACAGGTCCAAGTGCGCCATCACGCTCGGGTTCGGGAGGAAAATCCGGTTCTGAATGTTGTCGATGATCGTGGTGAAGATGTCGCTGTCGGCGATTTCCTTGAGCGACTGTGTCGTCATGCCGACGATCGCATTTTTCTTGGCGAGTGTGCGTAGCCAGTTGTCGAAGCGCTCACGCAGCTTTTTGTTCTTGAAGAGATACCAGACCTCCTCGAGGTAGATCAGCGTCGGCTTGATCCCTTGCTCCGGATCAAGAACCAGCATCTCGTCGATGCAGAAGAATGCGTAGTCGATAAAGACAGGGGCAAGGATCTCATCCTCGAGTAACCCTCCCATCTCAACGTCGGTGAACGACGACAACTTGAAGTCATCCTCCGAGCTATCGAAATGCGGGTACGTGCCACCGTCCTCAAGCCAGGGCTGCAACTCCTTGTACAGATCGTTCGAAATCGCCTTCATGAAGTCTGCGAGGCGCGACAGTCGCCAGTTTTCCGGCGGCTGATCGGCCAGCATGTTGAGCGCCTTGTTCATGTCGAGCTCGTCTTCGGTCTTCCACTCGTATTGCCGAAGAGTCACGATCAGCTGCAGCCACCGCATGAGCCATCCCCGCTTCGTCGGATCATTCACGACGCGCAGAGGATTCATGCGAGGTGCCTTGCCCGTGCTGGGGTTCATGTCGATATGTTTCGCACCCTGAAGACCCGAGGCGACATAGCACGAATAGTCCTTATCGAAGATCAGGACATTGCACGGGTGATACTTGAAGAACTGCGAAATCAGGAAATTGAGCAGCGTCGTCTTACCCGAACGCGACGGGCCCACCACGAAGAAGTGAGGCAAGTCCCCTTGGTGGAAGTTGTAGTTGAATGGAACGTTGTGCTCGGTCGGCAAAAGTGCCAAAGCCGGAATCGGGCGCTGCAGCTGCCCTGACAGGTGCGAATTTCGACGTTCGCCGGTCCGAATCGCTCGGAGTTGTGCCAGATCAGCAAGATTCCCCACGTTGATGAAGCCCCATCGGACGATGTTTGCCCATTGGCCCGGCAATGTCGCCGTGAACGCCGAGAGCGCGTACATTCGTTCGCGAACCACCTTCGCACCGACAGCGGTGCGCATCGTGCTGCCGACGTCTTTTAGCGTCTGCTCCATCTCTTCTTCGGTATCCCCGTAGCAGAGAATGGTCATGTTGTAGTGCCCGTATGCACGGTCGAGCGCCGTCAGATCTTCCAGCGCAGACGACGCGTCTTCGGCCAACGCGAGTTTGCCGGCATCGATCTTGTCCGACTCCGTTTTCGTCATCTGTTCCACCAAGTGCGTCGTCCAACGCTTGGTGCTGGCCATAAAATGGTCCTGCGTCGCCTGGATGTACTTCTTCGCCCGTTCGTTGCCCCAGAACTCGAAGCACTGGCTGACGGTTATTTCACCGTCAATTTGCAGTAGCGGGTCAGTCACGCCGGGCGCGATGATGTTTGGCCAGTTCTTCACGCTCATTGCGCCCACGTAGCGCGTGACGTCACCCTCGAATTCAAGGTGTTTCTTCTTCCGTCGAAGCGTCGAGTCCGGCAGGTACGTATTGAGGTACACCGGAATATCCGGGATTGCGACGCGGTGATGATCGTTCGGCGGACTCACACGCTGGTGCATGAACGTCATCAACTCGTTGCTCTGCAGTCGGCGAAAGCCAAGCGAGTTCACCGTCGTCTCGAACTCTTCGAGAATCTGGCGAAAGTGAGTTTCGTGTGCGTCAAACTGCTCAAATGCGAGCGCCGCGTTCTTCTTCGCCGAAGTGGCGGAGAACAGGATCGCACTCAAGGCTTTGAACATCCCAACCTTGTGCCGATCCATGTGATTCGTCAGCTTGTCGAAAAAGCCGCCCGAGCCACCGAGATTGCGGTAGACCACTGCAAAGTAGTGACGGTTCTCGTACTGCCGCTGGCCGAACAGGTGTTGTTTCCACGACAGATCCAAGAACTTGCCGATCGCCGTCGGAAAATCTGCGTCCGGATAGTATTCCGTCCGACGGCGGTCCATGATGGACCAAACTAGGATATGTTCATCAAATCCCTTGAGAGCACGCTCAAAGTTTTCGACAAACCCATCCGTTTCGATCGGGAGACGGCCCTCGGCATCAATACCCGCAACCTCGTACACGACCATCATCGATCCGTCGAGGTTGAACACCATATCTGCGGCGTTCATACCCATCCACGGTACGAGTTCCGAAAAACTCTTTACCGATTTCAGATATGAGCCGAGGACTGCCTTGATACTCAACATAAGATGTCACGCCCAAAGCCATGCGGCCGTTTGACTTTCGATTTCCGATCGATCCGGACCCAGGGGTCATAGACGTCGGACTGTCGGCTGTACTGCGTGTAGATCAGGAAGATGTTCTCGTCACGCTTCGTCAGCCACACCAGGAAAAGGTGCACTGCTACGCAAAACGGGAAGTACAGCCAGATCCGCCACACTCCCAACATTGCGATCGCGATCGCCAGGTGGACTTTTGCGAGACGCTCTTCCACTCCGGCGATCGTCTTGATACGCATCAGGGACGAGTGGATTACCGTGGTTCGAGGTTCGTAATCCATCTCATCCCCTTTACGCGCCCGAGCAGCCGCTGCCCGTGCCGCCGCCGTCAGTCTGGATCGCGCCGAGCCACGTTGCCGCCTGCAGCGCGATCGAGATGCCGACGATCACGGCGAGACCACGACCGACCCATCCACTGACTTCGCCAGCCGCCCACATGATGCCGAGGATCACCACGATGATCCCCGAGATCGCGTAGCCGACCTGGCCCGTCATGAGGTTGAAGAAGTCGCACAGGATGCCGGTAATCGGCAGCGTAAGCGTCGCGAAGGCCTGCGACGACGAGACCAGCGCGACAGCCAGCAGCGACCCGAGTACGACCCTACGCTGCTCGGGCGAGCTCGCCTTGATCGCCGCCGAGCATCGGGACATCAAACGTTTCATATCTGCTACTCCTATAGATGAGAGTGGTTTTGTACTCTTTCGACTGCCGATCAAAGCCGTCGACCTTTACTACTTCTGCCACGATCCGGTCGTCGCCGACCAACTTCATGAACACCATCACCTGGAAAGCACTGGCAATTCGAGCCTGAATGCCTTCCCGGCTATCCGGCGCATCTGCTGATTGCGCCACCATGTCCTCGAAGCGATTCAGGCCTTCCGCACCGTTATTCGCGTGCAACGTCACCAGAGGACCTTCGTGCCCCGTATTGGCCGCTTGAAGAAGGTCGTTTGCTTCAGCACCGCGGGCCTCGCCGAGCACAATTCGGTCAGGGTTTTGCCGCAGCACGCTTTCTAGCAGGCGTTTAGCCGTAACCTTGAGCTGCGGGTTGATCTGCAACCGCACGTTGTTCGGCGACTTGACGACGAGTTCCGGAACCTGCTCGATGGTGATGATTCGGTCGTCGGGCGGAAAACATCCCAGCAGAGTGTTCGCGAATGTCGTCTTCCCCGAACCCGTACCTCCGACTATCGCGACGCCGAGACGACGACGAACCGTATCCGCCAGAACGTCCGCCACTTCCTGGGGTAGAGCACCCTGCTCTACCCAGTCGGACATGGCCTTGACGACCATGTTGTTGCGTCGGAACGCGATAGTCGGGCCATCGACGGCGACCGGCGGAAGTGTTGCCTCCACACGAAACCCGGGCAGCTTCGTACTTACGATCGCGTCTGCCGATTCGTTGCTCACCTGGATGCCCGAATTGGAAGCGAGAAGGGTAATGGCGGCCTCGATCTGGGCGGCCGAGATCTTCGCCCCGCTGCAGAACTTCTTCCCCCCCTGCTGAACCCAGACATCGTCCGGGCGGTTGATCATGATGTCTGTCACGGTCGCGTCCTCGAGCCACTCCCGGATCGTGCCCAAACAGTTCATGACCATTTCGAGCAGACTGTTTCGGCCGCTGCTGCGGCCATCTCTCTTCAAATCGCTCATCGTTGTCCTCGTTTTGACGACGCGTTACAGCCTCGCCTATTCAGTCATTGCATAATCTACCCAAGCTTCCTGTCAGGAACTACGCGGAAACGCAACGTAAAGCGGGGGGGTTTCCCCCCGACAATTGCTCAGGAACCGAAAATTCGCTGCGAATTGGAGAGCATCACCGCCACAGGAAGGGCCATCACGAGTGCCCAAATCGGCACGAACAGAGGTGTCACCGGGATCGGTGCCACGAGGTACATGACTGGGAAGAAAATGATCCAGAGAAGCACGTGCGCAGCGAGGGAAAAAGCGCTGGGATTCTGGTAGGCAAATTCGGCAAGCTTTTTGGCACGGGTCATGTATCCGTCGACCACACAAGCGATCAGGAAGGGACCAACGAAGGCAAGCCAGTGCCACACGATAAACAGGCGGATCATCATCCCGTAGAGATTGATCACCATCGAACCGAAGTACGAGTTGGTGATTGTTCCAAAGTGCTTGAGCGCTCCGCTCAGGGCGTGCGCCTTCCTGTAGTCAGCTTGTGAAAAGTGAGTTTTGTTCAGGTCCGCGATGAACCCGGATTTCACGAAGGCGGTGCCGTAGACGCTTTTTGCGCTGTCGACAATAGTCTCGGTCTTTTCATCCCCGAAGACCGCCCTCGTCATCTCCACCTCACGTGAGATCCGGTCAAGCCCGTCTTGCACCGAGACGATCGCCGGGACGGCGAGGATCAGCACCAGGGTCACGAGAATCCAAAATTTAAGATGTAAGCCCCACTTCATCACTGCCTCCCATGTGCTCGAATATCCAACGAGCCGCTTGGCAGTTCGCTGACCCTACCAATGTCCTTGGCTGTCATAATCCGACTGCACAGCAGAAAACGATTCCCTACGAGCACATCAGGTTCTGCCGGCGGGACACGGACGAATCGCACTTTCTGAAGGCCAAGGCGTCTTGCCCACGAACCAATGGGTTCCTCGAAAGGCGGCCATACCCGGCGGTTACCTGCCTCATCAAAACCAACAGCGCTGTACTCCATGGCAATGTCAGCAGACAGCGCCAATGATTCGAGAAAGGCGACCATCGAATCGGTGCTTCTGCGTGAAGTCTCATAGACCTCTACGAAGCGCTCGATCGCGCGCTGGATCGCCTCTTCCACCAGCGAAGTCCCCACCGCGCCCGGGTAGCGATCGGACAGGATTTCGCAAAACTTCAGTGCCGATTGCTGCAGCGTTGGCCACTGCAAGAAAATCGGTTTGGCCGCAGCCTTACGCTCGGTCGAACGAAGCACGTTCGACAGGATCACGTCACCCTGTTTGCAGATGCTGGACACAGGCACTTCCACAGCGCCCTTGGTCCGCCTACGAAATTCCATGCCCGACAGATCGATAACCTGCGATTCCATAACTCTCTTTCAACCGATAAAGTGTGCCCAACTCGTCACAGAACGAGCTTCGGAATGCGCCCCTTGACAACCGTCCCGCGGTTCCAAACAGCCATGTAATGCAAATCCGGCAGTTTGCTCATCAACGTGATGGGGAACAGGTCGACCAATTCCTCGGATACCGTCTCGCTGATCGACCCACCGAATTCAATTCCGTGGTCTTCAGTCTTCGAATTGCGTCCGTGGCTGCGCGAAATCTTCTTGATGTATGTTTCACCAATCTTCTCGGCAATGATCTTTTGCGTTTCTTCGTCCTGCGTTGCACCGGCAATCAGGTTGTTGAAGTTGCCGATCATCCGCTTGGCCTTGACCTCCGAACCGAGCTTGTCGGCAAGGTCAGCGAATGTCTGGCCGCAAGCGATGATGTCCAGTCCGGCTCCACGGCCCTTGTTCAACTCTTGAATCACCGGCTCGCACATCACATCGCCCCACTCGTCGATCAAGACGACGATGCGGGACTTATCCTTGATGTTCTTGTCGTAGTTGTATCGTTCACCGGCAACGGCCTGCATATCAGACAGGAGTGCTGCCGCGATCGAAGATCCAACTTCCGAATCGCTCAGAGAGTCGAGACCTGCGTAGAAGATGTACCCACCGTCGAAGATCTTTTTCGTGTCGAAGATCGGCCGGGGATCGTCGATATCGTCGTAATCCGGGCTGAGTAGCCCTTCGAGCTCCCCAGCCGTAAGTTTGGTGAGCAGCGGCAGCAACAGCACCATCATCTTCGCGAACCATTCACGGTTTGAGCGCACCGTACTGATCAGGCCTTTGATTTGTCGTGGCTGATCTTTGAGCGGGATTTCAGATTCGAAGAACTCCACGTAGGCCCGCAGCTCGGCCGAAGCCCCTTCCATATCGTTGTTCTTCTTGCTTTCCGGCTTGTTGAATTTTGCGACGGCGGGTGCCACTTGAGCTTCCCACCCCGGGACGTTCTGCCTGAAGAAGATACGCAGTGCTTTTTCCAGCAGCTTTTGTGCGCCGTTGAGGTTCTGGATCGCATCAAGCAAGGACGACCAGGACGGCCTTGTGCCGGTATAAATCAACGCCTGCGCAACGTGATTGACCTGCATCCACACGAACGAGCGGAATGACTCGTCCCCATCGCTCGGGATGAGTGAAGAAATTCTCGACGCCACCTGGGTCTCCCGGTCCCAGTTCTTGAGCGTGTCGATACGCACGGACTCCGACGGAAACGCAGGGTGGAACGTGATCACCTTCTCCGGTCGCCCCGAAAGCGTGCCGGCGTTCTTCGCGATCTCCTTCAGATCGTGATCCCCTTTCGGGTCAATGATAATGATCGTGTACCCGCGCAAGGCAAGCTGATAGACGAGCAGGCTATACAGCGTTGTCTTGATCGCCCCCGTCGTCGCCAGCACCGCGGTGTGTCCCTGCATCGCCGATAGGGGCATCAGCATGTCCCCCTCTTCCTCGAGCCCGTGGATCCACTGGAGGCCTTTCGCGTTTTTGGGGTCGAGCTGCGGTCCCTTCAGGCCGCGAGCCTTGAGAAACCACTTCGGCGGGTACACGGCCGCAAGATCCCGCTTCATGATCTCGGTGGCCTGTTGGGTATGACTAGGTTCCCAGCGATAACCCCAGCCAAGCCAGAGGTTGTCCCCGAACTTCGGAAGATTGACGCGAACAACATCAGCCTTCAGAAACGTGAAAGGCTTGCCCGCAAGATTGGCCTTGAAGTTCCAGATACTCTGAGTTTGTTTGGCTCGCCACAGCATCATTGCAGCCGAACCGGCGCCCATCCATACGAAGGCATTCGTGTGAACATCGGACGCTAATGCGATGCCAGTCATGGAAGCTAACGACACGCCCCACGCGAAAGCCGATCGTGCTTCATAGGTCGGACGGAATAGATTCTGGTAGTTGATGATCATTGGATGATCTCGAGATACTGAACGGCGTGTGACGCCAAGACGAGGCACGGTGCGTCTTTATCCGAGCCCGGTAGCTTCCGGTGGTGCTGCTTCTTGCCAGGATTGGAAGGGTCGACGTAGAGCATGTTCAGGTGATCGAGCTCCTCAATCACTGCCGGGAGAGGGGCGCCGAGGGTTCCCGCGTATTTGAAGCTCACGCACAAGCCATCGCGGTCGAGCAGGAACTTGTCGTTGAACTCTCCCGATCGATAATCCGCAATCAAACGCCCTAACGTTTCCCCAAGGAACGGCTTCAACTTGCGCCGAAATTGCTCGGGCAGAAGCTGAACGTATGAGAACTCGGCCTGCTCAGCTGGCGCCGGGAGCTTGGCTTGTGCAGGAGCATCTTGCTTCTGAATACCCCCCCGATTCCCGGCGCCGCCGGTCGAAGGTGGAACATTCTTTTGCGCGGGTGCCGCGCCATCATCCCTACCCGCCCGCGCTTTCTTGCTGCCGCGCACACCCTGCCCCTCGCCCGAATCGGCAAGGCTCTGCGTACCTTCTGCGATGCCAGGCGTTCCGCTTGTGTTTGCAGCCTGTTCCACTGTTGCCACGTCAACATCCGGTTTTGCGGCGGGAGGATTTGCTCCCTCAGCAACACGCTCTGCGATCGCTTCTTCTGACGTTCGCTCGCCCAGTTCCGTCGGATCCAGCGTCCGCATCGCCGACCGTGACTGCGCTTGTTGTTGCATCAATGACGTCAGCCTGTCCGGCGCTTTTCCGGCCGGTGCCGGCGGCCTCGGAGCCTCGCCCGGAGTGGAGGTGGCCCCGACTGGCGCGGGAGTCTGCGGAGGCGCAGCCACTTGAGATACCGCAGTAGTTGGTGTCGCCGCCGGCATTTGCGAAACGCTACCGCCGGGCGGGGCTGCGACCGGAGCAGCAATTCCGCCCGCCAACGCCGTAGGTAACGGCGATACCTCGATATCGCCGAGCAGGCTAAGAGGGTTGACGAGTTTGGTTGCGACGTATTCCTTGCCGTTGGGAAGGACGACCTTCCAATACGGATCGCGGTCCACCTTCGCCGTAAAGACCTTCGCGTTCAGCAGGGCCTCGGCGAGCGTGTTTGCCTCCGTCGGCACACCCTGAATTCCCTTTTGAGCGATTTCCCGCGACAGTTCCTCCGCGGCCTTCTTCCAGATCACAAACAGACCGTCCGCACCGAACCATACGCGGCCCCCTTCCTCGTTGATCTTCCACTTGCCGTCACGAATAAGCGTACGCATCGCCTCGAGAAGATGAGGCTCAAGATGGTTACCCACGACCATCGTGCCGTAGTAATCCGGCCGAACCGCCTTGTCGCGATCCAGGACGCGCTTTCGAATCCGCGCAACGAGCTCTGCAACGGAGTTTTCGTTGTCTCGCGCCACACCAGTCGCAACGGAGAACACGATGGGAGCGATCGCCGGCGAACCGGCTTCGAGGTATTGCAGACAGCGATCGGGAACGATACGGCTAATCATCGCCGACACCTCGCCCTTTGCCGACGCGGTCTCAAAGCGCGGTTCGGGTTGCCAGGAAATGTGATACCGGTCAAAGCCGCCTTCACCACACCACCGATGCAAAGGCAGCAGGTACTTGGGCCATTGAGCGCCATCCGGCCCACTGACGATCAAGGACGCCAGCGGCCGGTGCAGCTCCGAGCAGACCCCTGCCAGGAACGCTGCGTAGCGCCACCGCGGCTCAAGCTTATGACGGCGCTCCACACCTTCGGTCGGGGTGAAAATCACCCCCTCGGAGGCCTGCAAGCAGTAAAAGCCCATTTCCAGCGACAGGCGGAACAAACCGCCGGCGCCCGTGTGCGTTTCTTGGCGAGAAGCTGGAAGAAGGTGTATGTACTCGGCAAGGTTCCGGATCACCGATAGGTACATGTCGGAGAAATCCGCTTCAGTACCCCCCGCTACGGTGCGAATCCGCGCGACCATGGCAGACTGGCTTTCCACAATGCTATCGACCGGCAGGACCTCAATGCCCGGATCGACAGGGGGATAAACGGGAACACGCGACGCTACCGTGTCCACACGAACTTTAGACGCAGCATGTCGTTGAAGCACAACCGGCGCGACAACCGGGGCTTCCTGCGACGTCTCGTCCGATCGGCCTGTCAGCCGCTGTAGGAGTTTTTTGAGCATAAAAAAAGTCTATGCTCTGCCACCTACCCGAGAAAGCGCGAAACGTTCGTCAAAAGAACAGTCTTTCCTCGCTTTACCTTTCCTGACAGAAATCTGAGACGGATTGTCAACTTCCGCCACTCAGATTTGACTATTCTTCCTGATGAGAAAGAAGATGCTTACAACGTTCGAAATTTGATGCAGAATAGTGGGAGCTGCGCGAGCAGCCGGAAACAATCACTTACCCCGCTTGATGGAATGTCGCAAGAACGCGGTTCCTGTGGCGCTTGCGGGATCCGCCGAAGTTCCCGTTGTTGCACACCGGGCACATCACGGGTTCGTTTCGCTCATGCACATGATGGGATGAGCAGCAGGCGCACTTCGTGAACCGAAGATCACCCGTCTCGAACCCGCGAACCAAAATCAGAGCCCGCTCGAACGAGAACTCAGAGCTCTTTTCCGGTTCGGAGCTTTCAAGGAAGAATGCGTAAGCTTCGATCAGGGAGTCGATGTGGTGCGCACCGAGTTCGCAGAGGCGTATGTAGGCTTGGAGGATCAGGCTGCCTTTGAAGCGCCAGCCCGGCTTCTGCAAGAACGCGTAGTCCTGCGCCGGAGACATGCCCGGCTTGGGTGTACGGCCGGTGAGCTGGGTAAATATCTCGCGGAAGGTCTGGATGTGTACGCCGCCGCGAGGAGACAGGAGCGCCTGCATCGTTTTGGGACGGGCGCCGAACTCGCACAGGCGCTTGAGCCTATGCTCGTGCTCGATGTAGAAGCGTAGCTGCAGATTTTTCATGATCAGCCGCGCAGAGCAATGACGTTCTGTACGGTGGACTTCGGCGCCGCCTGAACCGTCACAACCTTGAGGAGATCCGTGAACTGGTTGTCCACAAAAATCGCCTGGTTTGCATCCTTGACCTTCTCAACAAGAACTTCGAGGGGGGTCGAGAGAAGGACGTCAACGGCTTCGCTGCTCAGCTTGTACACGAGCATCGCGCGCGTCTGGTTCATGCGAACCGCGTTCCAGCGATTCTCGACGGCCTTTACGTTTTCAAGCGCGGCAAGCTCAAGAATAGGACACATTTCTGAAAACCCTCGATCGTGGTCACTGGTCGATAACCTTTACTTAACATCCTTTTTTGGGGAAACAACTTCTTGACAGGAAGTGTTCCTGACGGGAATCTACCCAAGTCCGCGATGGAATGCAAGCGTCAAGTCCTTTATGCTCGTCAATGTTAGGTACCGCACTCGACAAAGCTCAGGTTCTTCCTTACCGTGCCGTTAACTGTTGGTCGGTTTCGGCCGTCGGCAAACTTGGGGGATCCGACGGCCTGGACTGAAATTTCACATGCGCATTGGGCTTGACAAAACAGCTTGACAAAATGGATTCCGGGGTATCCGCCCTCGACTTTTGTCGTCCGGGGTAACTGACCTGCGGCATAATACTGAGCAGAAAACTCACTTTTTGGGTGCGCCACCATGGAAAAGAGCGGCATCGACGCCGTCAGGCAGACGTTCGGGAAGCGTCTGCATACGATTCTTGACGCAAGAGGACTTCCGACTACCGGATTTGCCCGGAGCCGGTACATTGCGGACTTAATAGGGGTCACATCGCCGACGGCATATAAGTACTTGTCCGGCGTGTTCGTCCCGAGCTATGACATCCTGATCGATCTCGCCAGACGTCTAAACGTCACGCCCGACTACCTGATCGGCGTGGGAAGCTTGAACAGCTACCTCCTCTACGATCCGTCCGGGCACAATCCGATTCAGATGTCGTTGCCCGAACGCATCAAGGAATTTTCGACCATTGGTTGGATCGGGCTGTTCTTCTATTGGAGCGTTTCTGCCCGCGAGGCAATGGATCTCGTCCAAGCCGGTGACAAGGTCGTCTATACCACCCAGAATCTGGGACTTGAGGCGGATCGGCATTACATCGTCCAATACGATGGATTGATGTACATCGCCAGGCTGAAGGCCTTGGTGACACACGAGGATGGCGCTTCTCAGTGGGAGTTCTCTTTTGAGGACGACACCGTGATCCAGTTGTCTCAGACGGACATTGGCTTTGGATATGCCGCACATCAGGCGCCCCAAAGCCTCCATGTCATCGGATCTCCGGTGTATCGACTGCCTGCCGGGCATGCTTTCCCCCGTTGAAGTCAGTGTAGGCGGTGACGAAGTACCCGTCGTCGCCCACCACGAACACCCAATGACTCTCTGCGTGGTATAGCTTGGTGCTCCCCCGCTCCGGATTCCGAATAGGCGACATTCCGGCCTTTGCGACCCGTTGCATCTCCTTCCAGGCGACGACCGCGCTGACATGATTCAGCCGTGCCCGGAATTGATCAAAGCTGTGCTGCCGTACGCCGACTTTGCCGTGTCCCTTCACGTCCAAGAAGAGCTTGAGCGGCTCAGATACCAACAGATGCCGCTCACGGGTCTTGGCACCCTCACCCACCCACGAGCAGTCCTTCTCAACGTTGAGCGGGACTTCGAGGAATTTCGTCAGAAGCAGCACCGCGTAAGGATACAGGTGCGACTTCTTGCTCCGGCCGCTTCGTAGATCCAAGATGGTCGGGTTGGAGATCGTGATCTCGAGGCTCGCTCCGCTCCGATTGTCACCCATCAATTGGACGTCCTCGACGAGGTAATGCAGCGCGCTCAACTCCGCGACAACATCCTTCTCGGCAACATCTGCCTCCACCGTGACATACACGATGCCCTGTTTGCGCCCGAGCCGCCACGTACACACGAAGCGCTCTTCTTCAGCTTGAGTATGAATGGTAAGACGATCGATCTGATTACTCATTTGATTGGCCTGACGTTATAGCGACAGGATACTGATTGCGAACAGCCTTGCAAGGGGATGTCTGCTCCCCATAAAAAAAGCGCCGAGTTCCCCCGGCGCTTTCTGTTCAGGTCGATTCCGACCTATCTTCATGACCGCTTTGGTAGCGAACGAACAAAGTCCAGCATGTCCGTCCCGGCCTTGGCTGGTGCGTACTTGATCACTCGCTTGCCCATCGCCTTCGCGCGCTCAGCGAGCTTCTCGCCTGCCAGGAAGCCACGACGAACTCCCCGACTGTCGGGAAGGTCATTGTCCTGGTAGATCCGAAGCAGATCGATATCGTCGAGCACGGAGAAATCGAACTCCTCCATTCCGCCAGCGTCGACCATAGACCAGCAAGTTTCACGGCGAAACACCCGGACAGCAAGGGACGTTTCGATGCCTTCCGCAACGCTCAGTTCCCGGCTAGTCGGAGCGTAGAGTCGAATGGCCCCCCCCTTGATTTCAAGTGAGAGTTCCTTCTTCTTCACGCTCGGTACCGGGGCCTTCGCACCATCCTCCGTGAGGAAGGTGCGATGGATGTTGCAGCAGACACCATCCGGTCCTTGAATTGCCGCCACCATGCCGGGGAACTTCCCAACAAGAACAAACTTCTCGTCCTCGTTCTTTTCCCAATACGGCAGGGCAGGGTGAAACCGAAGAACAGCAGGAATATCAGCCGGATCAAGCTCGGGAAGACGCCCGGTCAGATACTTCCAGACCGGATCACCAACCGAGATTCGCCGAGCCTCGTTCCAAAGCTTTACGTGGCGAGCCTTGCGTCGAGCAAACTCCTCCTTGCTCATCGGCTCGCCAGACCGGCGCGGTGCATCTGCATTGCGTGGACGTACCGGAGACTCGGGCAAACCCGCCCCAAGTGACTCCAGCACCCAGCGAACACGTTGCATGAACGTCTTCTCAGGGAAAACCACGCTCAGCAGCTTGAGGCCGTTGCCGCCGCCGCATCCGCGGCAGAAGTAACTTCCATCACCGTACTTGTCGGTAAAGACATATCGGTCCTTGCCCCCACAAAAAGGACACGGACCGTTTCGCTTCAGTCGCAGATACTGTTCGTCCAGGCCGGCCACCTGCAGCAAGTCAGGCCAACGACCATCCGAACGCGACTGAGCTTCGGCGACCTGCCTTTCATTCTCAAGCCGACGCTCGAGCACATCAACGCTCATCGTCTACCCCTTTTGCTACTGCAGTTGAAAAACCGGGGGGATTTCCCCCCGGGCCCGGCCTACGCCGCCTTTTTCAGAACGAGATGCTTGCGAAGCAGCTCGAACATCTGGGTCGGCAAATCTGCAACCTCCGTGATACAGATGCTGTTGGGAATCACACCGGAGATATCGAGGCCGATACCAACACCCATCACCTCAATACCCCAGCGCTGACACGATGCAACCACATCCACCACGCCTTCCTTGCTGTCCGGCATACCGTCGGTTATCGGCAGAAGAATCCGCCGGGTCGCCTTGGTCGACAACAGCGAATACTGGCCATACAGCATCGCGTCTGCGAGCGGCGTGTTGTGACCGTCCGCTCGAACCGCCGCGATCCGGCCGGCACGTTTCCGCACCGGCTCGCCGAAGCGATTCAGCACGAGAACATCCCGATCGCACTCCTTCGATCCAGCCGGAAACGCGGACGTTGCCACCTGTACCCCGTCGATTTGCCCTAAAGCAATACCGAGCGCGGTGCAGGTATCCATCGCCAACGTCATCCGCTCTTCCAATCGCATACTTCCGGAACGATCCAGAAGCAGGTGGATGGCCACGTCGATGCTGGTGCGCGACGACTCCCGCTCGAAGATGTTCAGGTCGCCAGTCGACAGCCTGAGAGCACCCAGATTGGAAAGCCGTTCACCCGCATACGCATCCCAGCTTCTGGTTTGCGTTACTGCTTCCAGAGCCGTCGTCAATCTCCGACGCAGCGCGATCGACTCGCGCTTGACGCGCTGGACGATTTCGCCGTTGTCTTCGATCTCTTCCGTGAACGGGATCGCGTTCGACAGAACAGGAGGCGCCTCCGACTCAGCCGCCATGCCGTTCAGCATGCCCTGAACTATTTCCCCGAGATCCTCTCCGGGGTTGTAGCCAGCGCCCAACGCCGCACGAACATTGCACGACGTCGCTTTCTGAGAGAGGTCCAACGACGACGCTCCTGAATCATTCACCTGCGTTTGCTGCTGCCCGTCGTCAGCCGAGGCGCCCTCGCCCCCGCCATCTTCAGTAGCAGCAACAGAACCAGGTTCTTGACCCGAACCGTCGCCCATCTGGGTACCATCGCCCGCCTTCGAATCGCCGCTCGGCTGTGCACCATCACCCAGGTCGGTCGCAGAACCAGCGTCACCTTGCGACTGGTCGCCGTCCGGTTGCATTTCGGCGTTACCCTCGGCATCAGCAGAACCGCCTTGCGCCGAGGACGGATCCTCGGCCGCATCGGATTCAGCGTCCGCGGGACCTTGCGAAGGTCCCGCTTCGTCGGTCGACGTCGCATCACCCTCCGCCGCAGAACCACTACCGTTTTCGCCCGCCGCGGCTGGATCAGCCGACGCAGGATCGGACTGAACGTCACCGTCATCACCGGATTCGCCGTCTTGCCCGCTGTCGCCGGGCTGACTGCTATCGCCGGCAGATCCTGCTTCGACGTTCGCATCGGAATCAGCCTTCGAGGAATCCCCGCTGGTCTCATCCTGACCATCGGCTTCCGGCTCGCTCAAATCCTGCTCCGGATCCGAGTTCTCCTCTGCATACTGCTGCAGTAGGGAAACGGCCTCGACAGCGATCTGGGCGGCATCGGCCGACGAGTGTGCGAATTGAACCTTGCCGATGACCGTAAGATATGCGTCCGCAAAGGAACTGCCGAACGCACTCGTAAGCCACTGCACGGCGATCGCCTCGCGAGCCTGAAAGAAGGTTCGCTTGAGCTGTCGCCAGTTCAACGTATGCATCGTCGCGGTTATCAGAGCTTCAGCCAGATCGGAGGAATTCGACATTTCGCGAAGTTGCCCGTCTTTCGATAGGGTTTCGCGCATTGCCGTAAAGATCCGATTGGCACCAGGGTAGCGCCGCTCCACCAGGCCTTCTATGCGCACGTCCTCGAGCGCGTTGTAGATCCGGTAAGTGAACGCCGGCAGGTCCATCGCCTCAACCGACTCGAAGTCGGTATGAACGATATGCCCCGCCCCCTCGTGGAGGACAAACCCGAGACCGAGGACTCGAGCCTTTTCTACTTCGATTGGAAGATCGGGAAGCACGATCTCGCTGGGATTCGCATAGGCTCGATTACCGCCAATGCGCACCTTCAGACCACACTTCTCCGCAAGCAGCCTGGCCGCGATGGGCAAGGCGCCTTTCAGCGTATTGATGTTCATGCGATTCCTTCGAGAAAGAATCGCCCCCGAAGGGGCGATCGTTACGCCCCTTCGGGTTTAGATCCCGAAGCCCGTCGCCATGCCCGGTTGGGGCGGCAAAGGCAACGGCATCGACGGAACTGCCGGGCCAGGACGGCCGACAGATGCTGGGGAACCAGCGCTCACAACAGGCTGCTGGGGAGCAGCCATCGGCACCGCGACCGGCGGTGCGTCACCCTCTTCGTCCGCCGCACCGAAGCGCGGACCGACGGCGAGGTTGAAAGTCGAGGCGACGTCCCCCGACTCCAGACACTGCTGGCCAAACGCGCGCATGCGTTCCGGTCGCTTGAGGATCCCCGTCAGACCCCAAAGGGTCGTCAGATGGATACCCTCGATCTTGCCCTTCTCCGGCAGCAACTTAATGCTGTAGTCGATGGTCTCGATGATCGGACGTACACACGGGTCAAGGAAGGCGAGGCCCTCCATCTTCTCGCGAATCGCCTGCAGCGCGTTCTTGCAACGCTGCGTGACATAGTCACGAGCCTGGCCCTTCCTCTCGCTGCCGAACGACAGGGTGCGTTCTTCAAACGCCGCTGCTTCCTGGGCAATCTCTCGGAAGAGCGTCCCAGCCAGCCCCTGCTCGGCTTGTTTCAGGCCACCCGACAGTTGGTCGAAATCTTCTTCCGACTCGCCGACGGAGCGAACCTTGAACGCCTGCCAGCGGAATCCCAGAGCACCTTCGACGTACGCCTTTTCGGGCGCTTCGTCTTTGATGATATGGGCCCATTCCTGATTTTGCGGCGCGTTCTGCCACTCGAGGATCAGACGGTCGTAGTTCGACACGAGATGGGTACGCTCCTTCTCGTATTCGGCCGCGATTGCGTCGAGATCATCGGCGACCAGCTTCGCCTTCCCGGCCGGGATGGCATAGCCGCCCAGGAAACGCACTCCGCGGCTTTCACAAGCCTTTTGCGCCCGCTTTTTGAGCTTATCGAACACCTTGAGGTGCTCGCTGTCGATCACCTTCTTGCTACCCAGCGACGCAAGGTCACCGTGCGGCAGATCTTCGACTTCGCCGATATCGGTCGTTTTCAGCTTGCGCCGGCCGGACCAGATATGGGCTTCGATACTGAAACAGAGAACCTTTTCGAGGGTTCGGACTTCGGTTTGCTGCGACATGGAGATCTCCTGGAAACCCCGAAGACTCCATGCCCCCTACCGGGCATGAAATCCCCGGTAGGGTTGACAAACGAATGGCTGACTTAGATAGGTGTGCCAGCTACCCTTTCTGCGCTACGCGCAAAAAACCTCTTTGCAAACGCCTCGCTTTGCAAAGAAGTCTCCCGACTAAATGGGCCGGCCAAGCCCATATGCACGGCCGCCGTACGCTATCAGCGTACAGACACGCCCCAGAGGCCTCCCTGTTGACACCGTGCGGCGAGTTTCCCCACCTGCTCAGCGCCCCAGTTGTCCGGTACCAGTACCTCTGCAAGGTACTTCGTGCCGAAGGCTTCCGAAATCGCAGTATGCCATTGCAACTGCTGGCCGACCCCCTCCGCGGTTCGCACCGCATCGATACATCCGTCCGACGTCAGTCCGACGGCGTGCACAGAAACCGGACGGTCCGCAACCAGGCCCCACCCGAAAATCTGCACGTTCCTGAGTCCATACATGCGGACACGCTCCGCCACTTCTGGCGACAGCAGTTCCGACACGGGTCCGGCATCGAATTCCGCGCAATCGAACCATGCCGAAGCGCCACGCTCCCGTGCGAGATCGCACGAAGCGTCATAGGCTTCATCACGGATCATCCCAGCCAGCTGTACAAGCGCCGCGTTGGCTTTATCCGCGTCCCCTGCGCTCCCAAGCTTCTGGAGTGCTGAGGCAATGCCCGAGATTCCGATGGCGATGCGTCGGGCTTCACTGGATCGCTCCAGATTCCCGCCGATCGCATGAACGTCGTGCATCGCGTCAAGATCGCGAACCGCCAGGCGGACGTGCTCCTTGAGCCGCCTGTCGTCGAGCTGGGTGTTCTTGCCAGGAATTTCCACGAGGTAATCACACAAGTTCAAAACGATCCCCGTGACCGCCTCGTTCGCGCCGACAAACTCGGAATTCGTTCCAAAGATGCCGCCGCAGCCATCCCGAACCACTGAACTCTCGTCGAAAAATACGCCGCTGACCCCCGTCCCAAGAGACTCGAATGCGATCAGCGACTGCGCGACTCCCGCGCTTGATCCGCGCCGGCCGTTGCCGACACGGACATACGTTTCCGCGGTTCCCAATGATGCCGCGTCAGCAAGATGATCTTCGCTGATCACGACCATCGGAAACGTACCGTCCGACAGGTTGCCTCGTCGCGACGACTCATAGAGCCGTCCGATCGAGTGCAGAAGCAACCCGCGTGAGGTATCGATGGAAATCGTCTCATCCGTGGATGTCACTGGCGCCGACGTATCGACGAGCAGCGGCACACCATCGTGTCCGGCCATCACGACATCGGCCAGGACATCATATGCAGAACTCTCGCTTGAAGTAGCCAGACTGATTGCCAGTCTCGGGCTCAGACATGGGTCCGAGGCGCGCTCTTCTATGAACGCGCGACGGGCCAACGCAGGAAAGGCGGAACGCGGTTGGGGAAGTCCATCAGCAATGCTGGGGAGCCCCCGCCCCGTTTGCACCATGATCTGGGTATCAGACACCTGGGGTTGGACGTTCATGTTGATCTCCTTGTCGAACGTGAACCCCGGAATCGGGGCCCCCCAGAACGTTGGGGATCGCTCTGGGGGGCCTCGAAACCAAGAACACTCGAAAGGAGAATTGCCTATCCAGAACGGAAAGGCACGACGTGAGGGATAAACCCTGAGGCCTGGGTAGTCCAGATCAAACGCAGGACGGGCATACCAGGCAGCCCTTCTGTGCCGGAGCACAAAAAACCTCACAAGCATCCAACTCATGCATGCTTGTGACGTCTCAGGAAGGGAAAAGTGCCGATTTCCGGCTCAGGCTAGTATCGACCCCCAGCTAGGTAGCAAAATTATAGTACAGGTGAATTCTTGTCGGGAAATTTTCGCGGCCATGTGGAAAGACCCTGCAGTGCAGGGTCTCGGGTCACACTGGATACCGAATAGGTAACCACTTTTACGTTCCCGACGGCTGATGCCTCAGGAGTTGCCTCCCTTGAGCCTCGAGCCGGGAATCGACCTTCTTCGCACCCCAGTACATCATTGCCATCACGAGCATGACTACCACGATGATGGCAGTCTGGGAACTCTCGCCCTGGATTTCAAACTCCGTTTCCAGAAAGGGCTTCCCGACTTCAAGAAGCAGGGCAATAACGAAGAAGAACAGTGCGTCCTGGAACACGTCCTTACCCAACCTCTTGCTGGAACCCTTTTCCAGAGCCTTCTCGCGAAGACTTTGTGCTTCGGATTCCAATTCCCTGATTCGCTTGCGAGCCAGCTTCAGCTCGCTTCTCGTCGATTCAAGGTGACATCTGGCATTGGCCTCGCGAGCCATTGCCTGCTCCACGCGAACTGCCCGCGGATTTTTGCTTTTACTGCGGTTGTATTTCATAGACTTCTCCATTTAAAAAAATGACACCCGGAAACCCGGGTGCCGTACGTTGTCACTGCTGCTGGCAACGCCAGCGACCGCAACCATCAATCCCAGCTGAGCGCGCCGCCCGTCTGGTACTCGATCACTCGAGTCTCAAAAAAGTTGCGCTCTTTCCGCAAATCGAGCATTTCGCTCATCCACGGGAACGGGTTCGTCTCGCCCTCGAAATCCGGGTTGAGACCGATCTGAGTCTTTCGCCGGTTGGCAATGAAACGCAGATAACCTTTGAAGAGATCGGCATTCAGACCGAGGACGCCGCGGGGCATGGTGTCCTCCGCGTACTGATATTCGAGGCGTACAGCTTGCTTGAATACCTCGTCCACCTTCTGCTTGAACGATTCAGTCCACAGGTGCGGATTCTCCAGCTTGATCGCATTGATCAGGTCGATACCAAAATTGCAGTGCATCGACTCATCCCGAAGGATGTACTGGTACTGCTCCGCCGCACCCGTCATCTTGTTCTGCCGGCCCAAAGACAGGATCTGCGTAAAGCCGACATAGAAGAACAGGCCTTCCATCAGACATGCGAAAACGATCAAGCTCAAAAGCAGCTTCTGATCGTTCTCGACCGTTCCCGTCGTGAACGACGGATCGGTCAAGGTCTCGATGAACGGAATCAGGAAATCGTCCTTTGCCTTGATCGAAGCAACCTCTCGATAGGCATTGAAGACCTCCCCTTCGTCCAGTCCAAGGGACTCCACGATGTATTGATAGGCGTGCGTGTGCACGGCCTCCTCAAACGCCTGCCGAAGCAGGAACTGGCGACATTCCGGTGCGGTAATATGCCGGTAGGTACCGAGCACGATGTTGTTCGCAGCCAGCGAGTCGGCAGTCGTGAAGAACCCCAGATTCCGGGTGATGATCCGACGTTCGTCGGCCGTCAAGCCGTTCGGGTCTTTCCACAGCGCAATGTCCCGCGCCATGTTGATCTCCTGCGGCATCCAGTGGTTCGCGCAGCCATTCAAATATTTTTCCCACGCCCATTTGTACTTGAACGGTACGAGCTGGTTCACATCGGTCTTGCCGTTGATGATCCTCTTGTCAGCAGCATCGACACGACCGGTGGCACCACCTGCATGCGCGTGAGCAACCGCGCTGAAGGATGAAGATATTTCCATCTCAAACTCCACAACGAGAAGATGCAGGACAGCCCGAAGGCCGTCCTGCGATTAAGACATCGCGAGTCCACCAGCACTGCTACTGGCAGGCCTCGCACTCGTCAAAGCCCGGATCGCCCGGACGCATCGTGCAGACCGGACCGTCCGCTTCCAGAGCCGGCGCCGCGGCGACCTGCGGAGCAACAGCAGCCGGAGCGGACGGGGTAACCGCGTTGAGCGTTCCCGATGCCACGGTCGACTTTTCCACCGACGTGGCCGCCATCGTGCGCAGGTAGTAGGTCGTTTTCAGACCGCGAACCCATGCCAGCTTGTAGACCTCGTCCAGCTTCTTGCCCGACGCGCCGGCGATGTAGATGTTCAGCGATTGAGCCTGGTCGATCCACTTCTGCCGGCGGGCAGCTCCCTCCACGAGCCACTTCGGATCGATCTCGAACGCCGTTGCATAGCGCGCCTTGATCTCCTCGGGAATGCGGTCGATACGCTGAACAGACCCTTCGTAATACTTCAGGTCGGCCAGCATCAACTCGTCCCAGATGCCGAGCTTCTTCAGTTCGGCAATCAGGTACTCGTTGACCAGAGTGAACTCTCCGGACAGATTCGACTTCACGTACAGGTTCTGAAACTGCGGCTCGATACACGCCGACACCCCCACGATGTTCGAGATCGTTGCCGTCGGCGCGATCGCGATACAGTTGGAGTTGCGCATCCCTTGCTTCAGGATCTTCTCCCGCAGGCCGTCCCAGTCCATCGTGATGCTCTGATCGACTTCGAGGTACTGCTCGCCACGAGCTTCAGCCAACAACTTCAGCGAGTCGAACGGCAGGACACCCTTCGACCACAGCGACCCCTTGAAACTGGAGTAAGCGCCGCGCTCCGCTGCCAGATCCGACGAAGCCTCGTAGGCGTAGTACGCCAGAGCCTCCATCGAACGGTCCGAGAACTCGACCGCCGCTTCGCTGCCGAACGGAATGCCAAGGATGTACAGCGCATCCTGGTATCCCATCAGGCCCAGACCCACCGGACGGTGCTTCAGGTTCGCCGAACGAGCCTTCGCCACCGCGTAGTAGTTCATGTCGATCACGTTGTCGAGCATCCGCATCGCAATGCGGACGGTACGACGCAGTTTCTCGTGATCGATCTGGCCATCCTTGACGTGGTTGACCAGGTTGACCGAGCCCAGGTTACAGACGGCAATTTCCACGTCGCTCGTGTTCAGCGTGATTTCGGTACACAGGTTGGAGCTATGCACCACGCCGACATGTTGCTGCGGGGAACGGATGTTGCACGGGTCCTTGAACGTGATCCAAGGATGGCCGGTTTCGAACAGCATGCCGAGCATCTTGCGCCACAGTTCAACGGCCGGACGTCGCTTGTACAGCTTGATAACGCCGGCATCTGCCTGCGCCTCGTACTGCACATAGCGCTCCTCGAACTTCGCGCCATACAGATCGTGAAGATCCGGCACGTCGTTCGGCGAGAACAGCGTCCAGTCGCTGCCTTCCATCACGCGTTTCATGAACAGGTCAGGAATCCAGTTCGCCGTATTCATGTCATGCGTACGTCGACGATCATCCCCGGTGTTCTTGCGCAGATCCAGAAACTCCTCGATATCGAGGTGCCAAGACTCCAGATAGGCACAGACTGCACCCTTGCGCTTCCCACCTTGGTTGACCGCCACAGCAGTATCGTTGACCACCTTGAGGAAGGGGACAACACCCTGCGACTTGCCATTGGTACCCTTGATCCAGGCGCCCATGGCACGGACGTTCGTCCAGTCGTTACCCAGACCGCCGGCGAACTTCGACAGCAGAGCGTTTTCCTTCAGACCGTCGTAGATCCCTTCGAGATCGTCCGAAATGGTCGTCAGGTAGCAGCTCGACAGCTGCGACCGGCGCGAGCCCGTGTTGAAGAGTGTCGGTGTGCTCGACATGTAGTCGAACGTTGACAGCACTTCGTAGAACTCGATCGCACGCGTTTCGCGCTCGATTTCGCCCCGGGCCAGACCCATCGCCACACGCATCAGGAACGCCTGCGGCAGTTCGATGCGACGCTCGTTGACGTGCAGCAGATAGCGGTCGTACAGGGTTTGCATGCCGAGATAGTCGAGAAGCCCATCACGCTCCGGACGGATTGCCGAAGCAAGACGGCCGAGATCGAAACCCTTCGACATATCCTCGGTCAAAAGCTCGGCTTTAACGCCATCCTCGATACCGCGGATGAACGCCTCGCCGTAGCCTGCCGCTACCTCGTCCAACGTCACCGGCTTGCCGAAAACGTCGTGGCCAAGCTGGAACGCAAGCACGAGCCGCGCAGCCGCTTTCGCGTGTTGCGGCTCGACCTCGATCTTCGTACGCGCCGAAAGAACCAGCGCATTCTCGATCTCGGTCTCCTTCGCCTCGTTGTAGAGGTTCCGGACTGCTTCGTCGAACAGGTCCTTCGCCGACACGCTCTCGAGCCCAAACACCACGGACTCGACGATCGCAATCCAGAAGGCCGCATCGAACGGCACCACAGCACCGTCACGCTGGCGATACGACTTGATGTGATCGTACTGACCCAGCGTCGGCGCCGGCGTGCGCTTCTGCGCAGCCATTTCGCGGTAAAGCACATACCCGCGTGCAACTTCATGCTCACCGCTACGCATGAGCGAGAGTTCCACCTGGTCCTGAATGTCCTCGATGCGGAAAGCAGCGCTCTCCCCACGACGATTCAGGGCAGCACAGACGGCGTTGGTCAATTCCTCGACCTTCACACGTTGCGCGGCACTCAGGGACGACACACCGGCGCGATACAGATTGCCGTGTGCGTCGTACAGGAATGCCTTGGCGATCGCGTTTGCGATCTTCGCTCTGTCGAACGGTACGGTCTCGCCGTTACGGCGGATGACCATGTGTGCACCAATCAGATCTTCGCGTTTCATTTCATACTCCTACTGTAAAAGTTGTTACCCAGGTGAGAAGGCGCGAGGCCCAGTTAAACGGCCTCGCATCGAGATCGCTTAAGTGGATCCCGAATCAAGTGGGTGACAAGAATTCGGCAGGAATCTTCCCCAACGGGAAAGTGAAGCCCCGCCGGGTTAAAGAACGTCGACCTCGACGATCGACAACATGAGAAAAGGACCGAAATCCCCGAAGCAGGTGATGCTTCAAAGCGGTAGTCACCAAGGTGACCGTGGCTGAATCCGTCAGCTCGGGAGCGAACATCGCTCAATAAAACCGGTTACTTCCCGAAGCGGATCCACTGGATCGGCTTGGGGAAGTCCGCTCAGAGAGCGGGCTTCGGTTTGAGTGCGGCACACGCACCACACACAGAACATGCGGTCAATCCAGCACCGCGGCGACGAAGACGCTGTTCGTGGAAACGAACTGGTCGGGATCGAGGAACTCGTTTTCCACGACCAGACCGATACCGTCGAACGCGACCTTCTTCACCGTCGACTTGCCGTCGGCCTTGACCGTCACATCGCAAGCGAACGTATTGCGCATGACCTGCTCGTTCTTGATGAATTCGACCAGGTCAGCGCCCGTCTTCACACGTTGAGTATTCATGTCCATCTCCGTCAAATTGAATTGTCGTAGGCGGACACGTCCCCCGGTTGGGGGACGTGCCCCCTTCCGGGAAAAACTCAGTTTCAAATCGATTCAGATAGCGACCAAACCTTCAAAAGGCCGGACCACCATCTTCATCGCCGTAGCCACCCGCATATGCCGGACCTTCGTCACGGGATTGCTCGTTGCCACCTTGCGACTGACCATTACCTCGCGAACCTGCGTGCCCGTTGGACTGTCGGCGAACCAACTCGCCCTTCTTGGCAATCAGCTCCATGGACTGGACGTACATCTCCACCACCTTGCACTTCTGCCCGTTCTTCTCGTAAGTACGAGGTTTAACACGGCAGGTGATGTTGACGAGGTCGCCGCTCTGGTACTTCTCAGCCACCTTCTCTGCATAGTCGCCGACCACAACGCAGTCGTGCCACTCCGCGACTTCCACCCATCTGCCCGCCTTCTTGTCGAAGTAGTCATCGTTCGAGCAGAGCGAGAACTTCGCCACCGGCGTACGCGACGGAAGGAACCGTACTTCCGGGTCCTTGCCGATCCGGCCGTGAATAAAACAGACGTTCGTATTGCGCATACGGTTTCCTTTACTTTCAAAGCTTCACGACGTTGTAGGCATTCTTCCAGGCCTTCCGCCCGTCCGGCTCTCTCCACTCGATACGGCCGAGGTGTTCGATCCGCACGCGACTTCCTACCTCCGCACCACAATCGGCGATCGCACGCTCGAGGTCCGTGCCATAGACCGGCAGTGCATTACCGTGCAACTCATCCGCTTCGATGGTCACGCAGTACTGCTCGATCTCCTTGTTGTCGATCTTGCGAGGCTTGACGCCGATCTCGACAATCTCGCCCGTGTACACCTTGGACGGACGGCTACGTTTCTGCTTCTTTTCCACGGCTTCCTTGAACGAGCTCGGCATGACTGCAACGTCGCCGTCCTCTTTCTTGGAACGCTTGGCTGACTTTTCCGAAGAATCGCCGGCATCACGTTTCGTGGACTCCTGGTCTTTCGATTCCGACTTCGGGGCTGACGAAGCGACAGGATCCGAAGAACCCGACGCAACGACTCGCAGCTTCACCTCATGCTCCCCTCGCAACAGCTTGTTCACCTGTGCAACGGTAGCCTTGAGGATCGACTCGATCTCGGACATACCCGAATACGAGATCTCCTCCAGTTCGCGGCGCTCGAAACCAAGACGCTCGGAAAGGGTGCGGTCATAGATCTTCACCAGCCTCTTGACCTTACCGCCCGGGTAGAACCAAAACAGGACCGCCCCGAACCCCCTCTCGAACGTGATCGTCCGAGTGAAAGCAGCCGTGACCGGCCCTTTCGATACCGAAACGGTGGAAACGGACTTCGCAGTCTCCACCTTTTGAGGGTTCGACGTCTCTGCCGGATTGACCGATGCGACTTCCTCCGCCCCAACTTCCGCTACATCTTTTTTGCGGGAAGACTTCGCATACCGCAGGACGGCTCGCGCCAACCATGCAACACCAACTGTCGTACGGTGCAGCGCAACGTAAGCCAGTTTGAACACGAGTTCAACCGCGTCAAACAGTAAGTCAACCAGCGACTCGGAAATAGTCTGCCGCTTCCGTGCCGTGCTAGCTTGCTGAGACATATCTACCTCTCTAGAAATTGACCAATGACCTCCCCACCGTAAAGACCGTTGGAGTGGTAATCAGTCCAGCCTTGACAGATGTTCCGTGGTGCTCCCCCATCAGGAGATCGCGCCCAAAGAACGACATCATCTCTTTCCCACCACGATGGATGGGTACTTCATCGAGATCTTCACTCGTGCTATCCGGCTTCGCTACCTGAATGCCCAGACGCATCGCTGCGCCGAGAATTCCGATCACGGTTTGCGCGTTTGCACGTGTCCCTACAACGGTGACACCTTCGTAGGATTCGACAAAACTCCAGTCGGGGTCGCTCCCGACGTATTCCGCCACAATCTCGCGGAACGTGGAATCGATCGAGCCGTTGACGACCACCAGCAGATCCGAGGCCTGAAACTGTTCGACACAGCCCTCGTTCAACGATCGCTCACCGATCAACTCGAACCCAAAGGACTCGAGCTGACTCTGAAGCGCTGACGACGTCGCCGATGCCACGTCCTCCCCCTTCAGTCGGCCACCGGTAACGCCGACGAAAATGCGTGTCGTGTTTTCGGTGGCCATCGGTACAGCGATGTCGATCCCGTCAGAGATCTTGCGATACAACTGGACGGGAATCATGGTCAGGCACCTGCGGGTTGCATCGTGTGCAGGTTGTCCTTGCTGGACTTGTAGTCACCGCCGCCGAACGTCTGCGTCACGAGCTCATGCACGGCAACGCGGACTTCATCCGAACAGGAAAGCGACCACGCGCGCTCCAGCCCGTAATGCATCGGCGACTCGACCAAGCTGCCCTGTGTCGAAGCACTCATCGCCTTTGAGACCCAACGACGCAAAACGCGCGTCGATATGGTCTTGTCGAGTGCCCCCGAATCGTCGGTCACTCCCGCATACAACTTGCGGACCTGATTCGCGACCGAAACGAACTTTTCAGCGAGAACATGGGCCGGCAACGACGGCTGATACGGTGCGATCATCTCCGTGATCAACTGAACTTCGATCTCCTGCGGGAGATACCCGAACCAGCTGAACTCGAAGCGCTCGTCATTTGCGTTGTCCTGCGTATGACGTCCTTGCACCAGCCCCTTGTCGTCTTTCGGGTTGCAGGTCGCGTAGACGCGAAACCCGTGACGCGGAACTACCAGTTCGCCGGTTTCGGGAACGAGGTACGGCCGTCCCTCCAAAAGGAGGTTCAACCCGGTCATTTCGCCCGGATCGATGACGTTGTACTCGTCGATGAGAACCGACATGCCGAGGCGTGCGGCCATGAGCACGGGCCCGTCAACCCACGAAACCCCGCCATCCTTGTTCGGGACGAGGCGGCCAATCAGGTGATAAGCCTGGGTTCGCGGATTGGCGGACATACTCAGCAGCGGAAGATTCAGGGAAGCGTGAAACTGCTGGACGCCCATCGTCTTGCCGGTGCCGGGATGGCCCATTGCACAGAAGGCGTTGCCGCCCGCCATGTAGAAGTGAAGCAGATCGCGCAGATTGTCGATCGGCCACTTGTACGTCGGATCCTTTGCCGGAGTGAACACGGAAGGTTCGCTCAGACCGAGGATCTTTGCACCACGCATGCGTTCGATGCCGAAGCACGCGAACCCATCGAAGTGAACCCATTGCGGGCTCGCCTTCTGTTCAACAGGAGCCGCAGCAGCAGCGGCCGTCGCGGGTTCCTGCGAAGCCTTTTTGCGGGACTTGCTCGGAGCGGCGGCAGCTTGAGTTGCTTGGGTCGTCATGGAATTCTCCAGAAATTTTGGAGACTCCAGCCCTCTCGGGGACTGGAGCCCCCAGGGCTTAACTACTCAGAATCTGCGACTTCCTCGCGCGGATCTGTTCCCTGAGTTCATCAGGGTTCAGGCCGGCGACTCGGCAGCAGGTGACGAAGGTGAACGGGATCTCGCTCTGATAGAGCTTGACCCGCATCCGACGCTTCTCAATGACTTCGGTTTTCTGACCGTCGACGATCTCCTCCTTGGATTCAGAAAGAAACTGGTCACGGTATCCCATGAAGTTCGGCTTCAACACCCAGTCAAGGATGTCTTGCTTCTCTTCCAGATTGCCGCGCATCGACAGCAGCTCGATTGAACGCTCGAGAAGCAAAGCGTGGAGCCACTCGACCCCCTCTTCACTCCACTCCTCTCCCTCACAATCTCCCCCGACGACACCGACGGCCGGAACCGGCACTTCACTTTCGCTCACCTCGAAAATCTCGGCAAACGACTCACGAAGCAACGGCATATCCAGGTCATCGAATCCTTCGGGGATCGAGCGAACCTTCGTCTTGCTTAGGGCGTAGGCAGACTGCCTGGCCTTTCTTTCGCGTGCCGCCTGATCCGCCTTCGCTTCTCGAACGACCTGCTCATGTTCGGGAATAAAGAAGAACGTACCCTGGACAGGCACCGTCTCGATCGAGTTCATGACCCGTTCTCCTTTTCGGTGAACAGATCCGCACCCTCTCTCAGCGCCTGAACGATATCCGTGATACCACGGTTATCTTTCTTGACGCTAAGGTAGTGATGCTGCCCGTGGTCCTTTTTCTCCCGGTGGAAAATGAGGCATCCACGGGGATTCGACAACTCCCAGACCGTGAAAAACCGATCCCGGGTGATGTCGTCGACCTCGACGCGTGACTCGACACGAGAATTGCCTTGCAGACGAGAGACTTCCGTCCAGTTCATAGGCTTCTCCATCACAGAGACGCGAGAAGCCCATTCCCTTTGCGGAAATGAGATTCCCGCAAGGGTTGAAAACGCAGCACGATGCTACGCCAGGCGATGCCTGAGACAGATTGGCTGGAGGACCAGCTATGCCGGGAAACCCCGGACTCACCCCCTGACACGACAACGGACAGAGGGCATTTCAACGACGTCTAACAGCTACGTCGCGCGAAATACTGGCTTTGGAATAGACAATGGAGGAGATGAGAAAGCGTATCAACGCCTATTCGAAAGCCCCCGGGAACCACCCGGGGGCGAGTACTTCTGGCAGTGCTTGAGGCACTCCCGGGTCCGCAGGACCCTTTTACAAAGCGATTTGGCAGTTTCCTGCCAGGAACCGACCGTCGTCAGTCCGCAACAAGGGGGCTCGAGATGAGTACCAGCTCCAGCTGCTGGGCACCGATTCTCTACCGGCGCGGAGTCGATTCTGTACTGGCCCACAGGAAATTGCAAGCGAATTCCTGACAAGAAATACGCCCAACCTTTTGACTACCCAGCGCGATCCGCCCCTACCAGTCGTCCCGAATAGCACCCGCCCGCAGCGCGGAAAGACCGGCCTCTTAGATCACGTTTCAGCGTTGTTACAGCAAAGACCGAGAATTAACCTACGCTGACCCACTTCCTATGAGGAAATATTATGACCACCGCGGAAAGCGTCAACCTCCTGCGCCCGTCCGTGACCATGCAGGTCGCGGAATTCGCCCGGGAGACCTTCGGCCGCCAAATGCGCGGCGCGCTGGAAAAAGAGCCGGTCGAATTCGGATCGAGCATTGTCCAGTCGTTCGTCCGGCGTGACTACACGCTCCTGAACAAGAACCTGCACTTCGCGATCGACGCGCCGCGCACGCTGCCGCGATACGACACGACCACCTGCGATGAAGTCGACGAGTTGTTCCGCAAGAAGATCGGCGAATCGATCACCTACGTCAACAACCTGAAACAGCAACTCTGGCAATTGTTCCAGGCCAACGCAGTCGACCCGAAGGCTGAATTCCCCAGCGTCCTGCGGCAGGATCTGTTCTACGTCTCGCCGCACGCAAAGAACTACATCAAGCTGCTCCGCATCGCCGACGAGTACATGCTGCTGCTCTGGTCCGCCTACCTGAACGGCCTCGTCTCCGCCCGCGATCGCCACGGCGAAGAGCTCAAGGTGCGCAAGCGCATCCGCTCCATCACGAACCTCGCTCGTGACGTCAAGTTCCAGACGTACAAGAAGTTCAACGCGTGGCAGGCGAACGAGCAGACCCGCACCGGCGCCACGACGGCCGGCGCCGCTTCCGCTCAAGCAGCCTCCGCACAAGCCGAACCGGCTGGTCCGACGAAGGACGCTGGTGCGACCGAGTCGGCGCCGTCCGTCGAAGATCAAGCGCAGGCGGCTTAATCCGTGAGCCTCAATCCTTCCCAACACCGTGTGGCCCATGGCTTCGGCAATATGCTTGCCGTCGCCGGGCCAGGTTCGGGAAAGACCAAGACGATCATCACGAAGATCGGCGTCATCCTGCAAGCCGATCGAAAGTTCCGGGTAGGTGCCGTCACCTTCACCAGCGACACCGCGAACGAAATGCGCGAACGTCTGGTGAAGGAGTTCGGCCCCGACGTCCTCAAGCGCGTCGACCTCGGTACCTTTCACAAGCTGTCGATCGACCATCTCCGCCGGCATAAGATGCTCGGCAAGATTGCTACCCCGCCTGAGCAGAAGACGTTCCTGCGCCGGGCCATCTCGGCAACGAACACCGAAATTGACAACGAAGAAGCATTCAAGCTCTTCGAGAACTACAAGTGCGCTATCGAGCACGATGGGAGCGAGATTCCGCCGTTCATCCGAGCCTACAACGAGATGCTCAAGCGCAACCGCGTCGTGGATCTATACGACGTCATGCGCGACTGCGCGACGAAGATGAGCAATGGGGAATTGCCTCCCTTGCCCGTCACGCACCTGCTCGTGGACGAATTCCAGGATAGCGACGAAATCCAGTTCGTTTGGATGATGGCGCACGCCAAGCGTGATATTCCTGTCACGATCGTCGGGGATGACGATCAGTCCATCTATGCCTGGCGGCGCGCACTCGGCTACAAAGGCATGATCGATTTCGTTGAGCAAACTGGCGCTGAAATCATCCCATTGGGAGAAAACTATCGTTCCCACTCGGAAATTCTTGCCCCCGCGGATCGATTGATTCGCCACAATGCCGGCCAGCGTGTCGAAAAAGATCTCGTGGCCAAGCGTGGGCCCGGTGGCTCAACGCACGTCTATGCCGTTTCGGCCGCTAACCGCGAAGACGGTGAAGAGCACGACACGGTCGCGCTTCAGACGGAATTTCTCGTGCCATACATCATGGAAGCCGTGCTGCCCGAGGACGAGCAGCCTGGTGGGCGCCTTGCAGTCCGGCCCGGCGAATGGGCTATTCTTGCCCGGACCAACTTCCTTCTTGACTCTGTTGAAACCGTGTTGGACCAGTTCAACATCCGCTCGCGGAGAAACGGCGGATCGTTCTGGGACAAGGATTACATCAACACCTACCTGCAGTTGCTGATTTCGGTTGAAACGATGAACCGCAGCGGCATCGACCACGCGTTGGCATTTGTCGGTACAAGCGAGGAAGCACTGAGCCAGCTCCACAAGCGCATTCCAGGCGCAACGATGGCGCCGTTCTTCGAGCGGGACTTCGACGATTACGGCGATATCGCCAAGATTGACGCTGAGCATATGCGCGCGCTCCAACAGTTACTCGTCACGTGGCGTCAGGACGCTCTGTTCCGCAAAATTCCGGGGACGACGACACCGATGCGAGCAGTCAACCAAGCGATCGATTCCGCGGCGACTTATTTGACGATGGGGCTTCGTGCTGGTAACTTCCGCGATCGCGTGGCCAGACACCTGAGCAAAGCAGGTGACATTCTGAAGCGCCGCAACGGCTCACTTGTCTCACGCGTCCAAAGTGTCCAGAAGCCCAAGGGCAAGGACGATCCAGCATCGGTCGGCCTGTTCACCATGCACAGTTGCAAAGGACTCGAGTTCGGCAACACTGCCATCGTCGGCGCCGACAAGGATATCGTTCCATCGCTCGGCGAGGGCAGCACCGAGGTCGACGAGCGACGGCTTTTTTATGTCGCCATGACTCGAGCGAAGAATCGTCTTTTCATCCTTCACACGCCGACCAACGATACCCCCTATATCGCTGAGGCTGGCTTGGTTTCCAACCCTGCGACCGTCTACCCGTCGTAACGCTTTTCCCATATAGACGTTCAACCAAGAGAAAGCTCCCCGATGAACCGCATCGCGCTACCAACCGTTGACGACTACAAGCGCCTCTACCAGCAGGAGAAGGCGGAAGTCTATTCCGAAGACAAATGGGCCGACACGGCGTGGATTTACGACGCTTGCGTGCTTGCGTGGAAGGGTCTCGTATATGCCGTCGTGCTCGTCCCGGTCGTCGCGTTCTGGGTCGCAGCATCGGATCCGCAGCACGCCCGGGAAATTCTCAATCAGGGCAGCGTCGACGATCTGAAGGCGCTGCTGTTCCGGTATTTCGTCGGATTCTTTGCGCTGAGTGTCTTCGGGCACGCCCTCTTCTACCGCTGGACCCTCCCGGCAAAGATCAAGCGCCGAATTACGGCAAAGGTCGTTGCCCAGTACATCAAGGACGACATCCGCAGCGGCCGCTAACCTGCTTCACCATGCGGCGAAGTCCCCGGATCTATGGACTTCGCCGTGCCAATGACCTACTGGTTCATCGCTATCAGCAGCGGCAGATTGAAGAGCCGCGCGAACCCTTCCGCATAGCGGTGTTGCAATACAGGCTCTCCCGTACCCTTCGTCCACCACAGATTGGACAGGCCGACGATCATATCCGGCTTCTCGCGGCCGATCGAATACAGCACTTCCCAAGGCAGGAATTCCTCGTAACAGAAGAGGAAGAGCGCGCTCCGACCGTTAATTGGCACCACCCCGCGCGCAAACCAGTCAGCCGGGTAGTGGTATTTCGACAGCGGATTCCACTCGGCAACGGGAACCGTTTGGCGTGCCTCGAAGATGGACTGATGCATGCCGCCCGGCCAATATTCGTACTCCCGTGCTTGATTAGCCATCCCGGCATCCGTGAGCTCGTTCGAGCCGAATATCACCGATACCTTGTCCCTCTCGGCTTCCTGCGCAATCATGATGTCGATCGCGCCCTGCTCGGACGAATCGAAAGTGCCGATGATGCTCTCAGGGAACACGATCACCTTCGCCCCGGCCTTTGAAGATTCGTGGATCGCACGATTCATTTTGGCCAGCGTTCCAGGAACAGTTTCCGGCGTTTGCACTCCCCACGTGGTCGACACGGCCAACCAGTCCCCGACCCGCGAATGCTGCCTCTCCTGCAGGGGCGATAGGACGAGCGACAGCACCACTGCACCGGCGACCGCGAACCGTCCTCGCTTGGTATGGGCGTAGGCTCCGAGCAGCATCGTCAAACCTAGGCCAAGCACGAGGCCGAACCACTTCGTTCCCGGAAACCAGAATCCCCAAGTTGCGATCAGTGTGCCGGGCAGAAATGCTCCGACCGGAGGGTATGCCCACAGGACCGTCCACGCCAGAATTGCAATGGCCTTCTTCTTCAGGCTTTCCGTGTTTTTTGGGTACAGCGCCGCAACTGTCGAACTGAAGGCAAGGCCATACGCAGATCCGGCAGCAATCCCCAAGAGCCAGGACCCACCGAAGAACTGTCCGGCGCCTCCAAACCCCATGATTCCGATATCCAGCCCATACCCAATACCGAGTAGCCACGCCTGCATCCGAGACCGACACATGACCATGAAAACGGGGAGGAGCGCGGCCAGTAGTGGAGCGGCGCCACTGCGCCAACTAATCGAGCAGACAGCGACCCCGAGAAGAAACGTACATCCGTACATCACGGCCGTGTTCTTCAAAAGATCCTCGAGGCGTCTGCGCCACTCTCCTGCATACCCTAGAACGTGATCTGCCATCCCACCTTGCTCCAAAATGAAAATGCCGCGACGGTCATAAAAGACATCGCCGCGGCTTCAATGCGCAAACCGGAATATCCGGTCAGCTGGTGTATCGCACACCGTTTCCGGCCGCATAGCCGTCTTGATGACCGTGAGCTTGCTGCGCCGGTCCCTGCTCGTTTTCGGCGGGTATGACGATCCGTAACGGAACGGGATTGTTGAAGTTCGCGACCGGCGACGGATTGTTGGCCAATGCCAGAGGTGCCCCCGGTACCGGGGGCTGCTGCGGCACCTGATCGCGTTGCGGATGCTGGCCGGGCGGCTGCCACGTTTCGGCCGACTGCTGGGAGGCCGTCTGCCCCGCCTGCATGTCTGCTTCAGAAATACGCCGAATCTGGCCACTCACGTTCGTGGACGAAATGCCGTTGTGCTGGATGTCTGCGTGCAGCTGGGCAATGTGGCTCACCAGGAGACCGTCCGCCATCTCGCAACGGATCACCGCCTTGCGATTGGGCAACCCAACCTGGCCGAATATGAGGCACCGCCCCTTCGCGAACACGCTGCCCTCGATGATCGCGTTCTGATCGATCACGAGCGTGCCGCTTTCGCTGTAGACGTTGCCCTTGATCACGCCGCCGACACGACCGCCCTCCTTGAGGCGTAGAGATCCGTCCGATTCGATCGTCGCACCAGCCGGGAAAATCGTCGTCACGCGTTCAAGCGTGGGGTCGATTTTCAGGACGTACTGAACGATATCGACCTGCTGATCATTGCTCGTTGCATTACTCATTTGGAGTCACTCCCTTTCGAATCGGTCGCTTTGTTGCTGAACTGGCCACCCACCAAGATGGGGGAATTCTGTTCCGAAGGCTGCTGACTGACCTCACGCTCTGCATGCCGCCGAACCTCCGGGACCGGATGTCCTCGACGATGAACCGGCAGGGGCGGCGCCGGCGGAATTGGCAGAACAGGAGTAGCCGACGCCATTACGTTCGCCGGCACTGGATTGACGGTCACCGATTTAACGGGTTCAGCCTTCACCTCCACCGACGTAACCTTTGCCGGTTGGGCTACTTGCGGAGCTGCGGCGGCCGGCTGAACTTGCGGTTGCGGCGTGACAGGAACACTTGCTTGAGCAACCGGCGTCGGATCGGTAGCGGCTGACTGCACCTTCGGCTGCGCGGTAGTGTCGTTCGCCGGAGCCGTGCGTTGGCTCGGTGCGGCCATTGTCACCGCGGTCGGGCTGGGTTTCGACGGCACATGCGCAGTCGGAAGTAAGCCTTCGATGAACCTCCCGCCTCCATGCAACCAGATATCCCCGCCGACCATCACCACGAATAGCACGGCCACGACTGCCCAGGCGGTTCGCATCCGCTCGGCATCCAGCGGCTTCATCACGAAAAGCGCTCGCCACTTCCCTTTCGGTACGACGACAGGATCAGACGAACTAGGCGCAGATCGAACGACCGCTTCCGGAGCCGGTCGGGGACTCACTGCACGCGGAGCTCGGGCGACCTCCGCCGCAGCCGCCTTCGGCTGAACGGGTTGAACCGGCGCCGCGGCTGGCCTCGGAGGAGTCGGTGTAGCAGAAGTTTGCGGAGACACACCGGGCGAAGGGCCATCGAGTCGAATCGAAATCGTCGACCCGATCACCCGCGAATCAAGTTCTTCAAAGGCCATAGCTTTCCTTTTGATCCATCAAAACGCTGCAGGCACCGCATTCGCACGCGGCATTTCCGGGATACCGGACAGGGCGGTGGCCACGACTCGCGGAATCGCTGCGCTCGCCGGCGGCTGAGCGACCGCCGCGGCCCCGATGCCCTTGACTGCCGCTTCCACGAGATGAAGAGTCTTCGGGCGGTCTTCGGAAACCTTTTGCTCCACATCCGGATCCTGGGACTGGGACTGCGTCGGCGCAGCTTCGCCTTCCTGTCCGCCCGCCAATGCAGCTGCACGCATCCGCTCGCGAGCACCAGCAGCAGGCCCCACAGCCGACCAGCGGGTCGTTGCAACGTCCGTTTCGAGTACGCCAGCCACCGCCTGCCCATCCGACAACTTTTCACAGGAGTTAACGGCGGCGCCCTCGAAATGTTGAGCGTTAGCTTCCTGCGAAGAACGTCGAGTGTCCTTTGCATAGAAGTCTTGAACCTGGCCAAACTCCTCCGGCGGGGCAAACTGCGAGTGCTTCTTCAGCTCAAGCATGGCAGCCTCGAGTCCCTCTTGATCGAAGCCGGCCTCCAGTTGCTCCTTTTCGTGCTCCCGGGCCATCTTGACCGCCTCGATGGGACTCACTCCTCGTAGCACCAAGTCGGCGTAGAAAACCGGACCCTGGGCCGAGTCCATCGATGCAGTGTTTCTCATCTTCAGCGACATCGGGATGCCGACGAGTTTCCCGCCGAACGCACCATGCATCGCGTGAAGCTTGGCGACTAGCGTCTGGCCAGTGTTTTTGCCTGCCGAATGCAGGACGAATACCGAGAACTGGTCACCTTGGCCGTCGATACGAAATTTGAACGAGGTCCGGCGCTGGCAAAGCACATCCTGGCTGTTGCCGAACGGGCATCGGTCGCAGCCCGGGCACTCAGCTGCACCGGTCCGATTTGCGTCGACGATACGAATCGCATTCTTGCCATCGCCAACACAAACCCGCTTGCCGTCCGAAAGACGGCGGGCCTCAAATTGTTGAGTCAGAAGCAACTCGGGGTTGTTGTACGGCAGCAGGATCGGGATTTCACGCAGCAGATTCGGCTCTTGGTTTTCGCCGTCGGCCTGTCTGTTCTCCTTCTGCATTTTGAGTAGCTTCTCGTGAAGAGCATGCTTGACCCACGTACCGTCGAGTTCCTTACGCCGGGTATGCACCTCGAAGTAATCGAAATGCAGAAGTTCATCTGCTGCCCCCGCCTCGCCAGGGCGAACATCGCCCATGCGAACCGTGCCGAGAATAGGTGTGTCGAATTCGAGTCCGGTAACCATTGCTTCCTCCGTAAGTCAGTGGAGGTCATTTCATCAGATTGCGATCCAGTTTCTAGCCCTTTCGTTCAGTGGCGCGTTTCATGACCCCACACCGCCGACTTTCCCGTCAGGAAGCGAATGCTTTCGTCCAGTCGCGCAATCTCCCCACCGACATCTCCACCGTTCCGTGCCGGCACATCGATCACACGGACGCTAGATCCGTTATGGAGATGGACGCGGTAGGTTTGATCGATGGTGGTGATCGTGACACCGTCGATTTCGCTCTCCTCGGCGATTGTTCGAGTACCCGTGCTGATCAACATTCGGCGCGCGTCATCGATCGCCGCGTCGATCCACTTGGCCTGGCCGATAACGGCACCATCGAGTTCGGTCATATGGAAACCCAAATAACCCTGCAGCTTCGGCACCACTGATTGCCAAACGTCCGGCGCCGGAAGGCTGAAACGCGAGCTTCCGTTCGTCTCTCGCGCTACCACGCCGATCGCCATGACGACTTCCGGCCAGACCTCTCCAGGCGCGATCGCGTGGACATATTGTTCGATGCTCGCGGTACGGTTGTGCATGGCGAGCGACACCATTTCGCGCTCGAATTCCTTCATGGTCTCCGGCGAAATCACCGTTGCACCGGTAAGGGGAATTAGACGATCCAATGCGCGAACCCGGTAGGGCGTTGCGGCCCGTAGGATCCGCGTGAGTTCGGTCATGAAAAGATACTGTCCGCGAATCGACTCCGTCTCGCATCGGCGATTCCTCGGCAAGAGGATCGGCACACCAAACAGAGCTCCGCTATGCGTTCCAATTACGTGTTCGGTCATGTCAGATTCCCAGAAAGAATGAATTGTTGGTATGTTCGAGCGCGTTCGGAACATCGCGAACAAGCCCCACTGTACGAAAGAGCACCGCAACCTCAGCTTGATCCAGACGCGGAAACTCCCTACAAAATTCTGTGAATCCATGCGTCTGTGATGACACCACGCAGCCCTTCTCGTCTTTCAGCGTCAAGTGATCCGGATATCTGTCCGTTGCAGCCAAGAGCGTCGCGAGTGCCCGAGCACGAAGTAACGGAGGATTCCCCACGTTGTTGTAGACGGATCGAACTTCCTGGCAGACGTCGGTGGGCTGCGCGAAGTGAGTTTTTCCGAACTGCTTGAACGTCTGCTCGACGAATCGTTGTAGATCCGCGGCGCCAGGTCGGGATAGAGAGTTCACACGTTTCATGGGATCGACGATACGCGATCACTTTCGGATATCTAGTCCTCTCGCGATGGGACAACTGACTCACGAGGCCCCTTGAAACATCAACACCTGCCTGTACGCTGTATTCAAACAGGAGAGTTATCGAATGAACGCACGCGCGCAGATCCAGCATCAAGTCGGCCAGACCATCTGGAGCGGACAGAACAAAATCACGTTCGGTCGCGATCCGGACAGCTACACCATGGCGGTAACCGACGATGAGTATCACGGAGATACCGAGCATGTCTCGTCGACGCAACTCAAATCGATGCTGAAGACGCCGCAGCATTTTCTTGCGGCTGTTCAGGGCGCAGGAAAGGACACTGCAGCGCTTGAGTTCGGCAGGCTGGCTCATATGGCCGTGTTTGAACCTTGGCGCTTCGAGGATCTTGTCCTGCCCTTTGATGGCGAGTTCAACCGGCGCTATCGCGAGTGCAAAAAGTTCGTCGCCGACCATCCGAATCACATCGTCATTGGCCAAGACAAGTACGACGCGCTTCTGGCCATGCGGAATGCTGTCCGCTCGCATCGGTTTCGCGGCCGGGCGCTCGGGGAATGGTTCGATGAGGGTGAGCCCGAGAAAGCAATCTACTTTGTCGAGAGGGTCACTGGCGTCAAATGCCGGGTCAAGGTCGACTGTCTGCACCCGGAATTCATCTTCGATCTGAAGTCGACTCTGGACGTGCTTCCCCGCTCGTTCAGCTCGGCCGTTCAGAACTACCACTACGATATGTCTGCGTTCATGTACCAAACGGGGGTGCAGTACTTCACCGGCGACGAGCGTCCGTTCATTTTCGTGCCCGTCGAAAAAGACGCGCCCTATAGCGTCATGACCTACACCGCGGGTGATTCTCTGCTCGACAACGGGGCGCAGAAGTTTGAGGATGCGTTGAATCGGCTCAAGCACGCACGCGAGCACGACTCGTGGCCGGGATACGCGGGGGAATTTGTGCTCGAGATCGATCGGTGGCACGAGTACAAGTCGAACCACCACATTCTCGGGGACTGAGCCGCGATCTACTAGCCTGCCCATGTCCGAAGCCGACCACTGTCGACGTGCACAAAATGCTTAGTGGCGTAGTACCCCACGCCACCTCCGCGCAAATACATACCGAGCCTCGCCAGATAGTCGGTAGGAACGTCAGGAACACGAATATCGGCAGCTCGACCGACAAGATGCATGGAGTTTCGAGCGGCCCCCTCGGTCACGTTGTTCGTAGCGTTCGTCCGATATCCGGACGTTACGACGATCGGCCTTTCCATCCCTGCCTGCGCGAACCACCCATACACACCGCAGAGAATGTCCAAGAGCGTCGGGTTCATCTGAACGATAGATCCGGCACGGACATCCCGCAGCAACGTGCAACACTGCACGTAGGCGTCAACGACCAGTTGACCGTCCGCCCAATACACCGTCCGAACCTCTTCGCCGGTCTCTTTTCTCTTCAACCAGAGAGCCCGCGGCCGCGACCAGTAGTCGCCACTCTGTTGCGCAAAAACCTCCGGAGCCCATGCGGCAGCGGTCAACAGCGCAGTGCTCCGCAGAAACCGACGGCGGGGCATGCTTTCGATCGAAGGCGGGGTGAGGAGATTTTCCATCTCCGCATTTTTTCTGGACTTTGGCGCACCATCCAGTGCGAAACGAAGCCCATCGAGGGCCGCTTTCCAACCGCTGCGGCGGCCGAATCATGTGAACCCCAATAGAAAAAGGGGAGAAGCTTACGCCCCTCCCCTTCTTACACATGGTGATGATCATGCCCGTTTTGCTCTGCGTAGTACGTGGCATCAGCTTCGATGTTGCGCCGATCTTCCTCACCGGCGTACCACTCTGCTTGTTCCCTCGCACGCTTCTGCTTTGGCGTTTCGTCCAGGTCAAAAAAACCTGCGACGAAGCAAAACAGCACGAACAGGCCGACTGCCCATTCAAACAACGTTTTCATATCTGCTCCAAGGTGTTGCGGAGCAGCTCAACCCCTGGGGTGAGTTGCCCCGTAGGTCGGTAAGCCGGTTTCCCGGATGGGCTGGATCCCCAGCTGGTCAGTTGAAACAAGAATCTTCGTCTCAGTGTGAGGCCTCATGGTATCGAAGGGTCTACTCAATGGCAACGACGAACAGCTTCTCGCCAGGAATTGTCCACAAGGTCCGACGACAGGTTACCGGTTCTACAGGAGTGGAGCCGTGTTTGTATACATTCTTTTAAAAATTACAGTCCTTGTTTAATTGTTTAGCGTGCGCCGAGCCGTGTGGGACAGGTGATGGCGGGAGGAAAGGTAACCAGTCATACAGGAAAGGGAGCCATTCACACGGCACCTCGTCGGCTCCAGGTTGCCATTTTTGCCAGCACACGGTACCCGAATTTACGGCACGTCATGTAAATGCGGTTACCTGCGGGCAAACGTTGCACAGATCTTGAGCATGCTGATGCGTGGTCGTCAGGTAACCGGATTTACTGCCGGGCTGCACTCTTGGTGCGAGTGTCATGTTCCAAAACCGTCATGCTGTGGAAAATTTGCAACGAAATCATCACGGTCGAAAGAGAACTACTTGAGTTCTCAGCAAGAAGAAGTCAGGCGGCAAAGGTAACTATTTTTACCGCGCTTTCCACCTGTGGATCGAAGCCCTATGAAACCGGGCGACCGCGTCCGTAAAAGCGGTTACCAATCCGTCGGGGCGGGGATGAGCAGGGTGCCTTCAGACCCAACTGGTAACCAACTTTATGGATTCCAGAAAGGCTTTCCGTCGGAAGCTTTTCGTTCCACCGTGCTGGTGGCAAACCGGGCAAATTCGCCTTTTCGTACGAATAGGCCCCCGAATGGACGTTTCTTTCCCTCTTCCCTCCGTGTTGCCGTCCGTATATTTTTGCTTCCAGTCAAGAAGTTACCGTTGCCATTGAGGGGTAACGGTACTCGGAAAACAGCGTCGCATGCGCACCGCATGGACTTCGTTTTGAGAAGGGTTTCCGCGCCTGGGCGCTACTCGGTATTGGGATCTGCAGGAAATGAGCGACATCAGTACAAGTTCAATTAGGCAACTGGCAGTCACAACTAGCAAGGCAAGCGTTCCTGCGGAGAAGCGCAGCACGCCAGTCACGATGCGCAAGGCTAAGGAGGCGATCTTCGTCTTTCCTGAAAAGCCGTTGTCCGTACTGCAGCGTCGCTTGTTCAACGCGTGCGTCTATTTCGCGCAGCGCAATCCAAGCCTTCAGAGTTGGGTCGTTCAGTTGTCCCAGCTTGAGCCGATCATCGGGTACAACGATTCGAGTAATCGTCGGTACATCATGGGCGAACTCATCAGCCTGATGAAGGCCCATGTGATCTGGGACGCGACGGTAAATCCTCAAGATAGAAGACTCTCGGCCTCTACCCTTCTCGCCGATGTGACACACCTGGTCGATCAGCGAGCCTATGAATTCTCTTTCAGCCCGAAGCTTCGAGAGGTCCTCCTAAATCCGGAAATTTGGCAACGCATCGACCTCGCCATCTCCCAGCGATTCCGTTCGATGGGCACCGCGCCGCTCTACGAATGGTGCAAACGTTACGAGCGCACGGGACTTACGAGTCGCTGGGCCTGGGAAGACTTTCGCCACGCCGTCGTCGGCATCGTTGAGGCGGATTCGATCTACCAGCAGTACAAGTTCTTCAAATCGAAAATTCTCAAGCGAGCGATCGCGGAAGTGAACGATCTCTCTGACATCGAAGTGACCTTGAAGGAGTACAAGAACGGACGGGTGGTCGAGCAAATTCAGTTCGAGGTTCGGAAAAAGAACAGTGCCCGGCCAGCTCTCGAGAGCGAACCGGAAGAGTTGAGCAGCGTGCCATCCGTGACGGCCCTTCTCGAGGACGTGCTTCGACTGGGAGTAACACCGAACCGAGCTGCCCAGATCATCAACGAATACACACCGGGAGACATTCGAGCGGCGCTGAACCATACCGTTCTCCGTGACGCCGCCACGAACAAGGAGCCTCTAAAGAATCGTGCATCCTTCTTCATCTGCAGTCTGGAGAAAGGGTATGCAAGGCCGGTCCCTCTCCCTTCGGCCGTCGCCAAGACTGAACCCTCAGCCCCAGTGTTGACCGATGCTTCCCTGCGTGAAAGCTTCATGCGCAGCCGAGATCCTCTGGCCGAGGCGTCCTTTCTTGCTATGGCGCTCGATGAACAATCTGACGTTCTACACGACTACAACTCACGCGCTTCACACGAACAGCTGCGCTACGATCCCGCCAAAAAATCGAAACTCTCAAAAACTGCATTTATTCGCTATCTGAATCTTCGTCTATGGGGCGAGCCCTCAGACGCAGACGTGTATGCCTTCCACTTTCCCAAAGCGGTAGCGTAACCCAACCCTTATAGCCCTTCTCTCCGAAGGAATACCACTCACACCGGGGTCTCTCGCCCGGTTCACCTCTGCCCTCCCCTCCCCAATTTGATCGTAGTCGCGAAAAAGCATTGGCCAGTTATCGGCCAGCTTCGGCCATTTTCCGGCCATCTTGTTTATTTCAACGATGGGTAAAACGAAAATCCGCCTCTCCACGTTATTGATAGGCCATCTATTGGCCAGCAACGGCCAATTAACGGCCTTCCGACGATTCCCGGACAGAAGAGACCGAATACAGCCACACACGCCGCACCGGCATTCGCTTGGTAGCCTCAGAGAGGGCAAGAGAGTCTATTGCCTGCAACCATTCACTTTCGCCTGTCGGGTCGGAGTTTCAGCGCTGAAACCAGTCGCCCGAGCCATCCGAAGTAAGAGAAGCATCCCGGGGCACGCACTTTCAGCGCTGAAAGTGGCGCCTTTGGTCACGCCAACCCTTGAGTCCCTTTAGATGTTTGCTGCGCGACACTCCAAGTGGCAACGCATCCCCATGGATATTGCTCAATGACCACGCCACTTTCAGCGCTGAAACCAGACCGACACACCGAAATGCACAGTGCCTGCAACTCAACCAAGCAGCCGGCGTTGAAAGTGTTTGATGTAGCTGCCTGAGAGTGACTCAGCCGTCCGTTGGCACAACAACAACCCCAACGCTTCATGCGTCGAAGTCAATCTTTGACTGGCGGCTACGGATGTCAAGCGGCACAAGTTTCAGCGCTGAAACCTAGCCTAGTGCTCGTACTTGTTTACGACTCGACCCCTGATCTCCCGCTGCCTTCATGTAGACAGTTGCCGCTAGGCTGCCGGCCTCGCCTCTGCTCCGTTCACCGTGCGCATCGAGTTTCAGCGCTGAAACTCGATGCATGACTGTGTGTAGGAGCGTTCGTCCATCACTTTCAGCGCTGAAAGTGACTGTTGGGCTGCGTTCTGTCTTGATTTTTGTATCGTTGCGATATATTGTTCCGAAGAATCTTTTAAAGGAGGGCTGCATGGGGATGGTATTTGCTGTCGCCAACCAGAAGGGCGGGGTTGGGAAAACGATGATCACGCTCAATTTGGCCGGAGCATACGCACATGATGATCCGAGCGCTCGCGTCCTCGTCGTCGATGCAGATTCCCAAAATACATCGATGCGATCATCTGGAGTCGGCGAGGAGCCATATCCTTTTGTTGTGACGAATATGGCGGCGGCCGGGAAAGGCCTCGGCCGGGAGATAGGTCGAATGGCACAAGACTACGATCTTGTGTTGGTCGACTGCCCCCCAAGCGTCGACAACCCGAATACAGAGAATGTTCTCCAGGTCGCCAATTTCGTTCTGATTCCGATGGATGCTTCCCCGTCCGACGCCTGGAGCACGCAGGGGATGATCCAGTTGGTCCGTCGGGTCATTGGTCCGGATCCCAAGCGATGCGGAATCGTCTTCAACAAGGTCAACACCAAGAGGGCGTCCTATCGGGACGTCAGCGAGGTAATCTCCGAGGGCAGTCCGTACCCGGTACTGAAGAGCGTGATTTCGTTGCGGGAGGTCTACAAGACCGCAATCGGTTTCGGTGCGACAGTATTCAGCGTGAAGGGACAGGCAACCAAGCCGGCCCGCCAAGAAATCACGAATGTCGCGATGGAAATGTTGGGAATTATGGGAATTTCGGAATAATTTCATATGAGCGATCAAAACCAAAGCCCGCCGCAACGCAGAAGTCTCGTGTCATCGCTTCGCAAAGGTATGGACATGGAGCGGGGCGCCGTCGACGCCAGACTCGATGCTCAAGAGGTCGGCGCTGCCCCGGTTGTTGGGGCCGACTCAACTCTTTCGCCGGCAGTTCCGGCGTACGGTGGCCGTGGCAATACCTCGTCCGTAAAGCCTCGCCTCACGTTGCCGCTGGGCGAGCTCGTTTCCAATCCATACAATCCTCGTACGTTCTACCGCCCCGAGAAGGTCGACGAGCTCGCAGTAAAGATGAAACGCGACGGGCAGTTGGAAGCAATCAAGGTTACCGAGAACGCGCGCTTCCCTGGTAAGTACGTGATCATCGACGGCGAGTATCGTTTCAGGGCAAAGAAAAGCGTCGCGGATGGGTTCATTGACGCCGAGGTTTTCCCCACGCTGAGCGATCGCGACCTCTTCCTGATTGCGAACAGCCTCAACAAGGATCGCACGCCTCAGAGTTTGTTCGATGATGCGCTGGCGTACCAGAAGCTGCTCGACGAAGGAGTATTCCCGGGTCAAGATGATCTGGCAGCCAGTCTCGGCATCAGCGAATCGCTCATGTCGAAAATTCTGAAGCTGAAAAAACTGCCAGAAACGCTGTTGCGCCGTATGGCCGAGGCTGACGAGCCGCTGGGAATTACTCATGCGTACAACATCGCGCTGATGTTCGAGCGCAAGGGATTGCACACTGCGGAGGAGGTCCTCGACAAGGTTCTCGCCGGCGAGATGAGTTCGAAGCATCTGCAAGACCTGAACTCCCGCAACGACAATGGCGAGGCGTCCCGGAAAACGCGTGCTCACTATCTCGCTCGCGTCCAATTTGCAGGAGCCGACGGCACCGAATACGGGCAATTGAAACGGTTTCGGGACGGACGCACCGAGCTCAAGCTCACCGGTCTCTCAGAAGAGCAACAGGAAGCACTGGGAGAGCGGCTGGAGGCCGTCGTGAGGGAGTTCATGGCTGGTAGTTCGGACGCGTAAGGCGCCCATAAGCGTTTTCAACCGGATTGCGGCCGATCACAAGCTTGCTAAGGAAACGAGAAGAGGGGAGGACGAATGCTGCGGCTGAAGAGTGCGATTCGATTGACGAGAGAGGAGGGGCAGATATTCGAAACCCTGACTGGGCAGTCAACGCTTCCGACAAGCATTGCCCAATACAACCGAGCTCTGGAGATAACGGCTCGGCATTACCACCTGCTGGCCGCGCAAGAGGACTCCGCAGATGCGGAGCTTCTTGCGCGGATAGCAGAAGGGGAACTGATTATGGCTGAGCCGGCATCAGTACCAGACGAGCGATGACGCTGCTCGCATAACGCCCGATTCCAGGCGCGTCGCAGAGCGTTGTCAGCTCTTTCGCAAAGCCCTTTTCCACCAGAATCTCCACGACCTCTTCGAGGCATGAGAGATCGCCGACGAGCGACGGATACCGGCGGAAGTTCTCGAGCAGCTTCTCCGGATACTTGCCAGCGACCTCGAGGAGGTGACTGTGGGCTTCCGAAATAGCTTGGCGACGCAGGGCACGTTCCGACATAACGACGTTCGACATGACAATCTCCATAGGAGCTTGCGAAGACGTCGTTACCCACGAGGGAATCGAGTCCCCGCATGGGTTGAAAACACGCGTGAGCCGCATCCCGATCAAATCGAGATACAGCCATAGCAGTGGCAGTGCAGATGACAAGCCGCCAGAAACGACGACGTCAGACAGGAAAATCCCGAAGGACTTTCTAGGCTACCGAAGTAGCAAGCCGTCCACCAAGGGACGAGCAAGATCCAATGGATCTCGCGGGAAAACCAGGCACGCATGTGTCCCGAATCCAGCTTGCAACGGAGGAAGCGAGCAAACCCAGGAGGGCTTGGAGAAAACCTTGGGAAAGGCCTTGAAGCTTTTCCCAAGATCTCCCCGAGTGGATCTGCGTTCTAGGAAGGGCTCGAAAGGGTGCGAGTTCCAGCTGCTCGGTACGTCAATGCGCGTATTGTTTTTGAGTGCAGCCAGAAAGTCAAGGGGTTACTTCCTGACAGGAACTATGATGCCTTAGCAGATAAATAATTCTCGTCAGTTTGCGTGGGCCGTAGTCGGAACGGCCTCGAGGAGCATCAACCGTTTGGTCAGTTGTTCCTCGACCCATGATGACTTGCTTTCTGCGGTAGCCGGTACGGAACCAGCCAGTTCGCCCAGCACTTGGCGTGCCTCGGCCGGCGAATTGGCCTTTTGCTTGAATCGCTCGACGAGGTCGGTATCCAGCCACAGGGAGGTTCGCTTGCCATCAGCGAGTCGAACTGGAACAGACTTGCGTCGTTGTCGTTTTTTTCCGCGGCCTTCCTGACTCTCGCCGGTCGCAGAAACCACTTCTTGCAATGCCTCTTTCACCGCATCTTTCACGTCGGCCCGCGTGACCCGATCTGCCATGCCCGCAGTCGACGTAGACGACGCTATCGCCGCAAGCCTCTGGTTCACGATTGGCGTAAAGCCGAGCACGAATTCCGCCAGCGCAACGCCGGTCACGCCCGACTGCGTGAGCAGCCGGACGGCTTCGCCAAGCAGGAAGCGCGCATTCGCGTCGGTGAGGTCAGATGACATAGTCCAGGTTCCAGCTCGGAGTGTATCAGCATAGGACTATGTGGGGCTAGTCGGTCAGCCAGAACAGGCTATGCTTGGCGATCTGGTCCTATTTTGCACAGTGAGCCTATGCAGAAATACCATTTTTCCCTATGAGAACCTGGCATCTGACATAGAAGCATAGCCTATGCGGCTATACCATCTAATCGCCGGAGTGCGCCCAAGAATAGTCGTATGACACGGTCCGATGGTCCCGTCGACACTGACGGCCCGGTGGTTTGGGGATTGTGGGTGTTGTTTCTACAGGACCCACGTTTGTGTTCCGACAAATATCTCAAAACTTCCCAACTTCCGACTCGTCAGAGCCTTACCAGATAAGGCTTTGACGGTGGGATGATGGTATTTTGGCATAGCTGGGATGGTGTTCCTGCCGGGGCATGATGGTAAGTCCGCCGTGGCATCGATGGCACTTTGGCATAGCCGCGATGTTCAGCGGCTCGATCGATGGTATTTTGGCATAGGCGATCGGTGGATAACTCGATCGATGGTTGGCCAACGCTGGTCTTCACCATCATTAGACGCTATGATGTTGACGCATTTCAACATGCGACCACACCACTGCACCGATGCCAAAGAAGCCGCGCCAACAAAACCTTTCACCAGAACAGCAGGGCCCCGGACTTGAACTCAAATGGCTGGAGCAGGAGAACGCCCCGGATAGTGACAGCTATGAGGTGCTCGCGCGTGACGGGGAACCAGGTACGCCCCAGACGCCGCTGTTTTCGGCCGACGAACTGTTTCTGCCAGAGCGCCCCGGCACCTATCGCAAGCCTGTCGCGGCTATTCACGCTATTCCGGTCCAGCGCGACAAAAACCTGAAACTGTCTGCCCGCAAGCTCATGGACGCGCTTGCGCTTGCCGTGCAACTCGATTTGCGCGCACGCGGCCGGGAAGCAGCTCAGACGCTGATCCGAAAGATCCGTGAAGATCGCGCGGCACCCCTCTTCGAAATCCGTACTCATCGGCTGGCCGAACTCGCAGGCCTATCGACCACGAATAAGGATCGGATATACGACACCCTTGCAGAACTGCTCAACTTCCAGTTTATCTGGAATGTGCTCGGCGAGGATGGCAAGGTGCAGTACGAGTCTATCGCAGCATTCATTATCCGTCGCGACAAGGGCGTCGGCAATCAGGCTGGGATTACGCGGTTTGCTTTCGAACCGGAGGTACTTTTGTGGTTCCTCGAACCGACGATGTGGGCGAACCTCAACTGGTCAGTAATGGCCAGTTTCGGGCGTGACGCGGGCTCGGGCGAGGCCGCTTTCGGCCTGTATCAAAATGCGTGGCGCTATATAGGAACCAACGCCAAGGTCACCCCGATACTGGATCTTGCGACGTGGATAGACTTGATTCTCGGCCCCTCGCGATTCGTGATCATCGGCGAGAAAAAAGAAAAGCAGGCCCGCGAATACGGGGAGTTCAAGCGAACCTACCTGAATCCGGCAATCGCGATGCTAAACGCGCATCCAGCGCTGACTCACACGATCGCGGCGGAAGAGTTCAAGTCCGGCCGCAAGGTTACCAAATTGCGTTTCAAGTTCACGGAAAAGCGCCAGCAAGCTTTCGAACTGCCCCTTGGTTGGCCCGATGACACAATCCAAAAGCTGAAGGATCTGGGTTTCGCGGAAAAGGACATGTCGACCTTGGCCCAGCTCTATACCCATCCGCAAGTCAAAGAAGCAATGTCGCGTATGGCGGTCTCCGAGACACGGCTGAAGGCTCGAGGGGAGGTGATCCAGTCCCGCGAAGCGTTCTTCCGCGCCATCCTTCGTAATGTATCGAACGAGCAGACTCAGACGGAGGAGGCAGATCAAAAAGCCCTCGATGAGGCGCGTCGACTTCAACAGCAAACCGAGTTGCAGCGCCGTCAGGAGGCCCTGGACGCCAAGTTCAAGGCACACCAGCGTTCATTGGTTGCAAGAGGTTTGCAGTCACTGCCCGAAGACGAGCGCAACCGCCTCATTCAGGCGCACTTGAAGGCTAATCCAGCCGATCGAGCGCTGTACAAGGAGGGAGAAACTCGCGCCGCTTGGCTCATTCTTTTCCAGCAGTGGCTCATCAATGCGAGGCAGGACCTTTTCCAGCAATGGCTACCCGAACTGCATGACAGGGACTTCCAGACCTGGCTCGTCTGGCAGTTCACCACCAGGACCGACAACGAAGCCGGCGCGTAGGCGGACTCGTTTAGCTCGAAGTGATCCCGAAACTTCTCACCTTAGTGGGTTATATACGCCTTTGCGCACTTCATGCACCCATGCGGCCGAATCTTCGATTCGTCCGAACCCAAGGTCTACAGGAAGAGCCGCCGATTCTGCATCAGCGAGACGTAAAAAAACCGGCCGAAAGGCCGGTTTTCAGGGAAGAGAAGGGCGCTGATCAGAACGCGAAGAATGGCCCCGTTCCACCCGAATTCGTCGTCCCCGCGATCGCCGTATAGATCGACCGACCGTAGAAGAAGGGGAGTCCCCAATCGAACAAGTTCGCTGAGCCGCCTTGAGCCGCGAAATCGTTCATCGCGTACGCACCATTGCCCACCATCGTGCTCGCGTTACCCACGTCGAAATTGAGTGAGACGTTGTTTCCGTTCAGTCCTTGCATCACGGCGGACAGATTCATGGTCGACGCAGGGCAGTAGAAGGTACTCCCGGAACAGGTGGTGATCGAGTCATTGAAGAAGAGACCATTCGATCCGCTGTCAAGGAACGATTCCGGAAATGTGTTGCCGTTGAACGACGTGGTCAGGTCATAGTTGTTGTTCAGCGTATAGACCTTCGCGGATCCCAGCGAATTATTGGCTTGCGTGTCGATGCCGAAGGTGAGGGTCCCCGAAACACTCGATACCCCAGTCGACGGAACGCTCGGCAGCGTCAACACGACCCCGTTATTGTCGTGCGCAAACATGCTCACCGGATTCGTCACCTGGTTTGCCAAAGGAACTGTGGTGCCGGGGCAGGTCGTCGCATTAGCGGGACAGCCAAAATACCATCCCGGCGACGTCGTCGCCACGCAGCTCGCACCGCAATCAGCTGCGTTCAAACCGACTCCGAGAACGCCGTTCGCGCCCAAAGCAGAGGGGCTGTTCAAGTCCGTCACGCCGGCTGGAATACAGTTGTTCGTGGCCGAGCCGCTGACAGCCGGATCCGCGATCAACTGGATCGGGGCCTTTGACGCCACTTCCCCTGCAAGCTTGATGTCCGCTTGCGCGACGGTGCCCCATGCCGTGCCTGAACCGAAGGTCGTGCATTCGGTCAGAGTGCCGCCGACCGTTGCCGAGACCTTCTGGAGCGGAAGCGTGACCTGAGAGTTGAACAGGCGCAGCCCAAAGGAGCCGGTGTCGACAAGAACGTTGTCGATCGTCTGGCAGTTAGATGTGCCCGGCATACAGATCGTGACCGACGTGTAGAGCACGTTTTGCGCGTTCCACGGGTTCGGGCCAACCGTTACGGACATCCGGTTCGCGACGGGAGTCGGCGCCGTACCCGTCGTCGGTGAAGTCGGCGACGTCGAGGTACTTGACGGCGGACTTTGCGTGATCGGGGCAGGGGAGTTCGAATCTCCGCCGCCGCCGCAAGCGGTCATCAAGGCGAAAAGGCACGAGGCAGCCGAGATCATGAGGATTTTGCGCATTGTCGAGTCCTTTATCGAATGTCCGAGCTCGTGACGCCGCTGGGAAATGCACTCGGGATATAGGCACGGCCGGCATAGAAACCCATGTGGCCGCTCGACTGGAACACGAAATCCCCGGACGAGACCGAGACCGGGCCGATGCCGCCGTGCGCCGCGCGAAACGCCTTGACGTCTGCGCTCGCCTGATCCACATACGTGCCAAGCAGTTGCCGGACGTTCGGCGCAGACGGGCCGCTCCAGGTCACTGCGAAGACCTTTCCGCCGGCGACGTATTCCCGCACGACCGTCGTACTTGGCAACACCATCTCGCTGACCGTATAGCCCACGCCGGCCGTCGCTTGGTGATTCACCGCCTGGTGGTTCGCGACCAGACGAACTTGATCATCCGATACGGAGGGTGCACCGCCCCCGAGTGAAGCGTAGGCAAGCGTACTGATCAAGCAACACGCCGTAGTTGTCAGCGCCAGCAATCTCTTTTTCATCGTCATCTACCCCCGACACGTTTATGGAAACAACCAAGGGTCACGGTCATCCGAGTTCCGTAACTTCCTGGTGGGAAGTATAAAAGCTGGCAGGTCCAAAAACGAGGTGTGTCGGATTCCAGTAACAGATCAGGGATGATGGAGGGGGAAGCCGGGTTGAAGTTTCCGTTGGGAAGTGATTTCCACCGGATGATCGACCTTATCGGTTCTTCGCCCGCTGCGCTGGGTTGAAGCGCGCGTACAGGATCGAACCCATCGTTGTATTGATCGCCTCGGACGTACGCAAGCCGGTCTTGGTGAGCAGGTCAACGATGCACAGATCGCGGGCCCGCTTGGCGCGTTCCCGGTCGGTGCGACATTCCCGGCCAGCGACCGCGTCCCGGGCAAGCTCGATGCCATCCTGCACGACGTGGGCCTCGAACCACATACTGGGCGAGCGTCGTTTCTGCCAGTCGGCCGTCGTTGAGGGAAGTGAAGGTGACAGCGCATTGCGGCGGCGAGCCTTATTGTTCGGTGCGACTTCGGGCAGCGGTGCCCACGACTTTCACTTGGAGGGCGACGAGAAGGGAAAGTCAGAGATCTCGCGGGGCCGAAGGAAAATCGTTGAAATCGCGCGCCAGCTGAACCACTCAAGGAGGGAACGTCGTGAAACAACAACGAGGGACACGGTGATGTCCCGAAAACAACGTGCGGCAAGGGGATCACGGAATTTTAGCTGCTGCGTTCCGCCAATGTTTCACGGTGAGACGCGTTTCGCCGACCAAAAATTTGCCTAAATTGGACTACCTGCGATGCGCCACCCCTCCAATCCGGGCGAGCGTATCAAATAATACGTATTCTGTCGTGTTTAGTATCGATTCCCGGTGCGAGGTGGGCGAGTCTAATCGTGTCGCAGTTACCCGAACCGGTTGAGTTACCGGTGGCGCTGCTGAGCGAGCACCCCGCGACATGTCCGTGGCCAGCGGGACATGCGTCTCGAGCTTGATCTAGCGTTGTCATCGTCGGAGCCGCAGACGAAGTAGGTTGCTGGCTGAACGAGCAAACCGACCTTATGATGGCGACGAATAACGAGAATCTAAAACAATCCGCTCACATATACGTTTTCCTTGAAGGAGTGAGGGGAATCCGGCGCGGGCGATACATTGCCGCACCCTCGCATTATGCGGCGGGTGTTTCACGCCAGTTCCAGCCCTCGTCATTCTTTCGTGCGGCCGGACGGCGGAAGGCTCGCCATGCAGCGCGCTCTAAAGGGGCACGCGCTGATTTCGGTACAACGGGACGGATCCGGCGGCGGGCGACGTGTAAATAGGCTAAGCCGGGAAGGTCCCAGGGAGCCTGGTTTTGAATGAGAGGGAAGAGAGCGATGAACAACGAAGCGATAACTCATGCGGAGCCGGAGACGCGGAAGGCGGACGGGCCGAGTCCGAGAGAGTTCATGCGCGCCCGACACCCCGACCTGTTCTCGGATACCGAGATGGATTCAACTCCTGCGCTATCGAAGGCGGTATTTGAGTACCACCTCGAGACGCTGACGAGCAGAAAGGAGGAGTACACGTTCGAGCACTTCTGCCGAAAGCTGGCGGAACATGAGATCTGTCCGAATCTTCGAGTCCAGACAGGTCCAACTGGGGGCGGGGACAGCAAGGTCGACTCCGAGACATATCCAGTTGCGCGCGAGGTCGCAGAGCGTTGGTGGACGGGCGAACCGTCTGGCGGCTCGGAACGGTGGGCATTCGCGTTCAGTGCCATGAAGGCGTGGCAGAAGAAGGTCCGTGCCGACGTTGCGAATATCGTCTCGACGGGACGCGACTATAAGCGCATCTACTTTTTCACAAACCAGTTTGTCAGCGACAGGGCGCGGGCAAAGGTTGAAGACGAGCTGAAAAAGGGCACCGGCATCCCGGTCCATATCGTAGACCGCAATTGGATCGTCGAGAAGGTGTACGACCACGGCCACCTTGGCATGGCGATAACAGCATTAGCCATTAGCGGAGCGGGCGAGGAGACGAAGCGACGACATGGGCCGCGCGACACAGCGCGGCTTACCGAGTTGGAAGAGCTAGACGCGCAGATCAGTGATCCGGCGCGCTATGAAGGGGCGCGCTTCCAGCTTGCAGAGGACAGCCTCAGCGGCGCACTTCTTGCGCGGGCGCTTGAGCGACCTCGACATGAAGTGGAGGGGCGGTTTGCGCAAGCCGAGCGCTTGGCGAAACCGTTGGGGATTAGCCAGCAGCTGATGCGTATTGCGTACAACCGAGCTTGGACGGCTTACTGGTGGTACGAGGACTATGGCCTCTTCAACCAGTTCTATTCAGAGGTTGAAAGCTATCTCGCCGATTCGAGCGAGGCGGACGATGTGGGCCGCTTGTTTAACCTATGGCAGTTGCTGATCACGATCGAGTCGCCCGAAAAACTGACGAAGGAAGCGGCGCAGAGTGAACGCCGGCGAGCGACGCTCAGTACGCTGCTTCAGCACATTGCCGATGATCGTTCTCGCCCGAACAACGCCCTCCAAGCGCGAACAAGCCTCGCACTGTTGCGAGCATCGGACGCAGTAAGGCGTCGATGCATCGCAGAGCTCGACGGTATTTGGACAGAGATTTCCTCCATTGTCGAAGAATCAACAACGATGGGGCAGTACCCCGTCGATTCGCTGGCGGACCTCGTTCGTGAGCTCGGGAACTTCGCTGAAGGAGCCGCATTCGACGAGTTGTACGAGAAGGTTGTGGCCTTGATGCAGCAGCGCAAAAGCGATGGCGACGCGGGCACACGGTATCTCGAACGCGGGGTACAGAAGCTCAGCCATGACAAGCCGTACGAGGCGATTGGCTGGATTGGCCGCGCCGAGGCGTTGCTGGTCAAAGAAGAGTACGAACGCGACCTCATCATGGCGCTCGTCGCCGGCAGCTACGCCTATGAAAGCGCAGGGCTGCTATGGGCCGCGCGGAACAAGATACTCATCGCGGCAGAACGGGGCCTTCGTTTATTCGAACGCACGGGCGAGATGCACGCGGTGACGGTACGGATCCTTCGACGCCTGGGTTGGATCGAGCTTCAACTCGGCCGGATTCCCCATGTGCTTCAAGCGATGACCTGGACAGCCTTTGCTGCCGCGCATGCGAAGCTCAATGAGGAACAGCGCGCCACACACACTGAAGAAGTCGAACTACAGGAGGCCGTTCTTGGCATCCATTGCTTGAACTTGCCGCTCAATCTGCTCCAAGCGACTGAGGCGTTGCCCGATGCCTTGGAACGGCTCGGTCTGGTCAATGCGCGCCTGGCGCTTCTTTTTGCGCTCGGGCACGAGAAGCGGATCTTCGCGGAGGGCTATTTTCCGCCAGAAACGGGTAAAGACGAGCTGCGAAAATTCTTCGAGGCGTGGCAAGACCAGCCGGCATCCGCAGATATTCCACAATGTGCGACGTTGCTCGAGGGGGCGAAGACAACCCTTCGATCGATTATTCTGGGCTCCGAGTTCGTAGTCGTCACGCCAAGCAAGCCGACGTTCCTCGGGGTAGCGGAATCGCTACTGGGTGCTATGGAGGCTTTCCTTGCCACAAGTGATGAGGCTGATCTGTTTCCACATGCCGAGCGGACCACGATTGTCATCCGGGACGGTGCAAACACCGCGGACGGGCCGTCTCTCAGCTTTAAAGCGGGCGCGGACAGCGATGCCGAGATCGTTTGCCCCCGAGATCTCGTATTCTCGAGCGCCGAAGCCCTTCAAGGGTTCGCCACGTGGTTGCGCGAGGCAGTGATTCACATTGCCGGCCACCGGTTCATGATTCGCGACGTGAAGGAGTGGCTGAATCGCGTTGGGGGCGAAGAAGCCGCGTTTGCTCGATCGTTCCTTTTGGGCAACGTCCTGACGGTCGCACGAAATGTCTTCGGCTACGAGCCGCACGTTCGCCTTGCCGACTGGATTGAACCGAATGACAAGATCTATGAGTGTCTGCGGACCGAGCCGTGGCGTGTACAACCGCCGCCAACAAAACTCGCTAGTCCATCGAAGGAGGCGCCGAAGTTCGGTACCGGGGCGCCGCCGACCACGCTGCTCGATGTCTCTGCGCGAAAGCACACAGAGCGTCAAGTCTTGTCGCCGATTGACATCGAGCTTTGGAACAAGGCTGGCTGGTGCGGGACGCTCTTCGGCTCGGGGGAGGGACAACCGCCGATGCTCGGACTACTGTTTCGCGACATCGGCGCGGGGATCGCGATCTTTCGCGCTTGGCGTGCTCGATGGGGGAAGGAAGACTTGCATGATGCGCTGCGCGTAGCGGTTGTAACGGGCCTCTCTGCTCTACACCCGGCCCATTACGCTGTGTCGGTCGGCCCCAATCTGACGCAAAGGCTCAATGCTGAGAAGGACTTCTTTGTCGCCGTGTCAAAGAATAATCGGATGACGCCAGATACGACGGCGAACCTTGATCGATTCCTGGCGGAATACCGACGCTATGGCGCGTACTTTCTCATGCCAGGAAGCATGGCGGCATCACCAAGGTTTGAGACGGACTGTTTCCTCACCAAACGTCACTTGCAGGTTCGGGCTGCTTGGGAGATAGGCGATAACGACCCGGACATGGCGATGCTTGAAGACGACGACGAGCCACTCGTGCCATCGACCGTATCTGATCCGCCGGTTAGACAGGCCTTAGAGCGGATTCGTGCATTTCGTCGGCGGCCAACGTAGACGGGGCGGTATTTTTGAGAATCCATGAGACGCTAAGGCGAGGTTGTCGCGAGAAGCGGGCCGATCGATGATGCGCCGTTCATCCATGCCGCGCGATCGTCAGTGCGGCTGATGCCCGACGTTCCTCGACGGGATTTTCGCGTAGAGTCCCTCACCGTGGTCGAAGCAAGTTCGCGCGGCGTGGCGCCGCGGACCGCTGGTATGCGTCGCTCAACGCCAGTTCATCCGATGGTTCTGGGTCGTCTCGTCGTGACGGTGATCGTCCTCTTCGTGCGCGTATTGGCTGGTGGTATTGATCGAGTCGTGCCCGAGGTTGTCGCGCACCGTGCGCAGATCGATCTGGCTGTCCAGCATGTGCGAGGCGGCCGTATGGCGCAGCCAGTGCGCCGACGCCGCGCGAAGGTGCGCCGCGTGCTCGACGTATTCGCCGCCTACCTCACCACCTTTAGCCTCGGTCCAGTCCGCCGCGCACTCGAATACTGCCTTGATCGCGTTATGCACGGTCTTGCGATTCACACCGTCACCGGCGGTATTGCCCGCCCGCCGGCGGAACGGTAGCAGCAGTGGCGTCGCTTCATTGCGCGCTGGCAGCGGCGCCAGGCCGTGCGCCTGGCGGTAGCGCATCAACTCCGTCAGCAACTCGGTGGAGACCGGAATGCGCCGGTACTTCAGGCCCTTGCCGATCACCTCGAGCCACCAGCGCGGCGTGCCGTCCGCGCCGATCTCGCGCACAAAATTTCCCATGAGGCCCGCGGCGACTTCCGAGATGCGCAGCCCCATCAGGTAGAAGAGGGTGGTGAGCCACCGCGCGCGCGCTTTCTCGCGTTGCTGCGCCGGGCCGTCTTCCGGCATGGCGGCCACGTAATCCTTGACGTGCTGCCACATCACGGCCGGCAGAAAGCGCGTGACGTGCTGCGCCGGCCGGCGCCGGCGCTGCCGCAGCAGCCCGAGCGGATTGCCGCGCAGGTGCCCCGCGTCGACGAGCCAGCCGAACATGCTGTCGAGGATCAGGACGGCCTGCTTCACGCTGACCGGATCGAGCTGGCTGGCGAACGGCCGCCAGCGCGGATCGCTGGTCGCGTAGCGCGCGCCGTTCTCCGTGACCCAGGTCGTGCTCGGCTGGGGATCGGCCAGAAACTGTCGATAGCGCGCCAGGTCCTCGTGCGTGAGCGACGCGATCGGCCATAGCGTCGCGATCACGGTCCAGATCGGGTGGTGCCGGTCGGGCGCGGCCAGGAACGCGCGGAATTCGCGTAGATCGTCTTGCGCGATCGCGCCGGGTCCCTGCAGCGCCTCGGCGAGCGCCCACAGCAGCAGCCGCTCGGCTTCCTTGCGGTAGTTCGCGTGCGTGGTCGGGCGATCGACATAGTTCGCGAGCCAGAGCGTGATCGCGTCCAGGTCGGTCTCGGCGCGGATCTGCCGGCGCTCGGGATCGCCCCGGTTCGCGCCCAGGCCGCCGACCTGATCGGCGCGCCGCGCAATCGCCGCGGCGTACCGGGCGGGCAATACGGTCGGTAGAGCGGCGATTGGCACGCCGGGTTCGGTCGTCATCGTCCTTTCCGTCGGATTTTAAGGCGCTTGTGGTCCAAAGTGCGCCGAATTGAGCGCGGCGCCGGGATGCAGCGATGAGGCGCGATTTGTTGCGCCCTCTCCGTAAGTTAATTCCCCATTATAAGCATAATGTGAATTACCGTGCAATTACCGTAGGGTATTCGCCATATTACGTAGTAATATCAAGAAGCACCCACCTCGGAAAATTGTCATGAACGACGTCCCTTCCTCCGATCCGGCCACCGGCGCGGCTCCCGATGCTGCGTCCAGCGCGGCCGACAACGGCACCCTGGCCGCCGAGATCGCGCGCCTGAAGGCCGCGCAGCCGAAGACGCGCGAGCTCTATCGCGAGGTCTGCGCGCTGCTCTTCTTTCGCTTTGGCATCACGCCGACCGCGAACCGCCTTTACCAGCTCGTGCGGCGCGGCAGCATGGGCACGCCCACCGAGGTGCTCGCCGAGTTCTGGGCGACCCTGCGCGAGAAAAGCCGGGTGCGGATTGAACGCCCCGACCTGCCGCCGGACTTGGGCGAGGCCGCCGGCGAGCTCATCGCGACCTTGTGGGACAAGTCGAACGCGGCGGCCCATGCCGCGCTGGACGTGGTGCGGAGCGAACTTGCCGCCGAGCGCGAGGCCGGCCGTCAGGAGATCGCCCTCGCGCGCGAAGCAACGGCGCAGGCCGAGGCGACGTTGGCTGAGCGGGAAACTGCCCTGCTCGTGGCGCAGGCGCGAATCCAGGAACTGGGCCAGGCGCTCGCGGGCAGCGAGGCGTCGCGCCGTGCGCTCGAGGGCGACGTGGTGCGTCTCCAGGCGGAAATTGGCCAACGCGACGCCGCGTTGGTGCAGGCCCGAGTTGACTTCGCGCACGAGTTGGAGAAGCTTCGGGAGGCGGCGCAGCGCTCCGAAGCGCGTTTGCAGGCGGCAGAGAAGCGCGCCCTCCTGGAGATCGAGCGCGAACGCGCGACGGCCGCTCGATTGCAAAGAGAGCTCGACGCCGCGACCCGCCGGGTCGAACAGCGCGACGAGCAGCATCGGGCTGAGGCTGAGGGATTGCGCACCCAACTCGGCGAAGCGCGTCATCAAGTCGCCGTCTTGCAGGGGCGGCTCGAAGCCGCTGAGGCGGGCCGCGTCGCAGATGCCCGCGAAATCGATGCCCTTCGGCAACAGCTTTCAGCCGCCTCCTCGCAGACGGCTGCGGGTGCGCCGCGCGATCGCCGGCCGACGAGGCCACGAAGCCGAGCGGCGAAGCTCATGGTGCCGCTGCACACGCCTCGTCGCAGCAAGGGACCGGGGGCATGAAGCCGTGCGAGTTTCTGTAGCGCTGCGCAACTTCTGCTCCAGTTGGGGTATCAACAAGGTAAGCGCAATTTCCTATCATAAGCATTGAAGTTATGAAATTGCCGGCACTTATTCCAAAAGCGCCATAAGGGATTGGTTCCCACCTACCGCTTGAGATCCGGCGAACGAAATGCCTGATCGAACTGCCGAGCTCGCTGCACCTCGTCGCTATGCAGATAGGTCGACGTCGTCGAAATCGACGAGTGACGGAGGTTGTCCCGCACCATGATCAGCTCGGCGCCACGCGCGAGCGCGTGCGACGCGTGCGTGTGACGCATCCAATGCGGGCTCGCGCGCCGCAGCTTCTCAGCGGTCGCCGGCCGTTCGTTCTGGATCGTGTCGGCCACCAGCACGAAGAATCGGCGCAGCACGCGCCAGAGCCGCGTGCTTTCAATGTGGGCGCGATCCTCCTCGAGGCTTGCGACGAGCGGCGTCGCCGGGTTCCAACGCGTCGGCGTGACCGGCAGTCCGCGCTGCACGAGAGACTGATCGAGCGCGGTGCGGGCGAGCGGCGGCAACGCCACCTTGCCGAGCTTGCCGCCCTTGCCGAGCACGTGCAGCCAGTGATCGCCGTGCTCGTCGCGGCGGATATCGCCGAGCGTCGCACCGACCAGTTCGCTCGCGCGCAGACCGGTCGCGTACCCGAAGTCCAGCAGAAATCGCAGGCGCTGGGCGGCTGCTTCGCTCCAGCCGTACGACCACTCGAGGCCGTCGGCCAGCGTGCGGATCAACAACCACTCGCCTTCGGAGAAGCCACGGGACACGTCCAGCCCCGCACGCTGGACTTGGCTCTTGATCTTGACGCCGGCAAACGGATTCGCGAGCACGTAGCGCTGCTCGACCAGCCAGCGAAACAGCGCCGACAGGACGTTCAGTGCGTATGCCGCCGAGCGTGCGGACAGCGGACCGGTGAAGGGCCGCCATTCGACGCTTTGCCGCGGCCGCGATGGCCCGACCCAGCGTTCGCGCGGTGTCGGCCGCCGCAGAAAACTCCGGTAGGCGATTGCATCGTCAGTGGTGAGCGACGACAGTGCGCAGCTGCGCTCGACGATCGCCCACAGGATCAGGCGCTCGGCCTCTTTCCGGTAAGCGCGCTGGGTGGCGGCCGATTCGTGCAGCGACAGCCAGGATTTAACCGCCTCATAGTCGTTCGAAGCCTTCAGCAGGCAGGCGCTTTGCGGCGCACGGAACTGGCCGCGCGAACCGTCGACCTCGTGTGGCACGCGCAGCTGTTCCCACGTCACGATGCTGCTCGACGGCGCTGCGACGATCAATGCTCGCGCCCGTTCGGTCAGCGCCGGATGCGCGGCGAAGAACGCCTCGATGCGACGCGCGCCGGCGACGCCGAGTCCGGCGATCGCCGACCACCAGCGACGTCGCCGCGGAATCCGCACGGTCAGGTCGGTCAGCGTCCAGATGCCGTGGGCATGTAGAGCCCCGGCAATGCGTGCGGGCAGCCACAGGTTGACGTGATCGGCGATCATCGGCACGGGCTCCGGCAGATTGCGCAGCATCTCGATTGTGCCGGCTACCCGATCCGCCGATGCTTTCGTTGGGCGATCGACGAAGACGCCTGCCAGATCTCCGCGATGGCGCGCCTGCGCGAACGCGACGAGCCGCCGACGAATCCGGCCGAGCACGCCGCGCGAGGACGTTCCGGCTGCTCTTCGGTCGCCCAGATAGCGGGCGACAGCTGCCCTAGCGTCCAGGCCGGCGTACCAGCTGCGCAATGCCGCGAGTTCGGCTTCGTCGGGAAAGCCACGTTCGGTTTTGTCGATGGGGAGGGTGTCGCACGTTTTCATGACTACCAGTTTAGAACAAATTCGATGACGGACTGATAATGTGCGTTATCTCTGTACCGATCACGAAAGACGTCCCGCCAGGATTTTTCACGATGATTTTCCGGCTTAGATCGCCTGCAGGGCGCGACTCAAAAAGTCCGCGTGCACAGAGGTTCCGGAGGCCAGAAAGCGAATCTGCTGCCGCACGGATTCGGGATCGACGCCAGCGTGTTCCGCTGCCTGCAGCGTGGCGCGGCTTGCATCGAGCACATCGACACCTGTGATCTCGTAGCCGTAGCCCATCGAGATCCAGTGCAACGCCGCGAGACCGGCGGCCATGGCGAATCCCGGCTGCTTCTGCGCAAAGTCCCTGGCCGCGCGCGTCAACGTCCGGGGGTCGGTCGGGCTGGCATTGGCCAGCTTGATGGCCTGGTTGAACAGGCCTGCGTCCTTGGCTGCCGCGAACCACTTCCCTGGCTCGCCCGGCGACGCAGCAACCAGGTCGCTCAGGATGGTCTCTTGCGCGATGTGCGGATACTTCTTTGCGATGGCACGGAAAGTTGCCAGGTAGGTGGTGCCCTGGTTCGCTTCGCATGCATAGCGCCGGTATGCCTCGTCGGCAAGACCCGATGACAGCAGGATCGCCTCGCAAGCTTTCGCAATCTGCCCGTCCGGGCTGTTGAGGCCGCGCGTGTTTTCCGCGTAGGCCACGGCTTCAGCCTTTCTGCCCATCGCAAGCAGTGCCTTGACGCCCCAGCGTCGGTAGTGCCACATCTTGAACGGAGCGCGGTCCACCAGTGCGATCAGCTGCGCATGTCGCCCAGCTGCATATAGCGAAGCCAGACAGATCGGTGTCCCCGCAAAATATCCCCCGGGCCCCTCGGACCAGACGTGCTCGACGAGATCAATAAACCTGTCGGCCCACTCGCTGGCGATTTCGGGCGTCACGCAGAGTGTGTCCCATTCGTCCGACAGACCTTCGATATAGGGGACGCCCTGATCCTGAATGGCTTCCCATAGCCGCTCGAGCCAGGCCTGGCGCGTGACTGTGTCGACCTGTGCGCCAGCAATGACCGGGACCAGTGTTTCGATCGCACGATTCACGGCCGTGCCGATCGCACCTGACGACCCGTCGACGTGTTCCAGCGCGGGCGAAACTTTCTCCAGAAATTTCACAGCGCCCTCTGCCGCAAGCACTGTATCGCCGCGCGCCACCTGCCGGATCTCCGCGAGCGCTTCCTTGATACGCTGGATCGGTACGTCCGAGCGCCAGCCGAAAGCGTGGCGCCGGAAACGCTGGGCGAACTGCCACTTGTACGAGGCAGGCTTCACAGTGGTTCGTCCGTTTCGGATCGCAGATCCTGCAGGGGGCGCAAGGCGAGAATCATTTTTTCGAGCACCATGATCCAGTCCTCGAGTTCCTCGATGGTGCAATCAGCCTGTTCGACCAGCGTAAGGTCATCCGTCGAGCACGACAGGCTCGCGCCATTGATAACGGTATGCGCCATGGCGTGCAGGCGCAGAAGATCGTCACGCAAACCATCGGGCTCGCAGCGGGCGCGGATGGTGTCGAAAAGATCCACGGCCTGCTGGATGACGGTCGTGTCGTATCGCTGCTGCAATGATTCCAGCGCGTCGGCATCGACGATGCCATAGGGGGTCTCAAGGTCGGGCATGGGATCGGGATCTCCGCAGGGAACGGACCGGGCCGGCGAACAGGTGATCGTGTATCCAGCCCTCGACGTGTCCAAAATCCAGTTCGTACCTGCCAAAACGTTTCAGGTTGCTGGTGAGGTAGGGACTGAGGAATCCAATGTCGTCGGGATTGACCTCAATGCCTTCATTCACCATCGATCGCAACGCCTGCATCATGTCCACCGTGTTCTGCAGGATCGCGGCCGAAGCCATCAGGTCGTTGTAACGCAGGCGTTTCTGCTGCTCGTCCGGGTCATTGACTGGCAAAACATCTCCGCCGAACGAAAACCACTTGGCAAAGCCATTATAGGACTCGACCTTGTTGGTTGTGGCGGTGATCTCCTGTCGCAGTTCGTTGCTGCCGAGCCACTCAAGCAGGAATACCGTGCGAACCACCTTGCCAAGCTCCTCGGCCGCCAGGGACAGGCGATTTTTCGGACTGGCCGCACCGAAACGGCGCAGTAGAAGGGGCGATGAAATGGCTCCGGACTGGATCGACAGCGCGAGCTGCATCAAGTCCTTCCAGTGGCGCCCGATGAGTTCCCAGTCAACCGTTTCCGCGAAAAGATCATCGATATGTTTGTATCGGGTCGCAGCATCCACGCGATACAGCTTGAGGTCCTGCCAGTTGCGAATCCGCGGCATCAGCTTGATGCCCAGCAGGTAGGTGAAGGCGAACACCGCAGCCGACTGCCCCTGGGTGTCGGCGTGCACCGTATCGGCCTCAACGCTCAATCCAGCCTTAAGCAGCCCTTCGATCACGTAGATGGCTTCCCATATGCCCGGCGGGATGAAATGCCGGAATACCGCGATATAGTTGTCGGCGACGTGGCGGTAGGCGACCGCGCCCATTTTCCGGTAGCGGAAGTGATAGCCTGCCAGCAGGTTGTTGTCGTAGAAGTCGTACTGGGTGCCGTCGGCTGCCACCGTCTTGCCGTCTCCCCAGTGCTTCGGCAGGTCAAGCCGGAGATAGAGTTCGATCAGCTCGCGTTGTGCACTCTCAAGGCGTTCGAGACTCAAGTGCCGGCGGTTGACGAACGACATCATGTGCGGCGTGATCCTGTCACCCATGTGGCGCGCGGCCTGAGTGGGACCAAGATTGCATCCCATTGCGAAGATGGTAAGCAGGTACCGCTGTTCGGCGTCGCGGATTTTGGGATCGTTGCCGCTTAACGGACCAAAGTGTCGTGTGAAATGTGTCCAGTGCTCGATATTGGCGAGTACGTCCAGCAGATTGCGCACAGGCATGCGCTTGACGATCGCCTTTTGCAGGGCCACCGCGCTTTCAGGGATGACCGTCGCCGTGGTGCGACGGACAACAAACTCACCTGCCTTGTTGACTGTCACATGGTCGGACTTCTCGGGAAAACGCTCATCCAACTGGCGTGCTGCATCGGAGAGCCATTCGCGCAGCTGCGCCACAAAGCCGGCACTGCTGTCGGCAATGCCAAGCCTCTCGCTGTATCCCGGCAGGCGCTTCTCACAGTCATGCCAGGGCAACAGGTAATCGCGATAGTCTGCAAAGGCATCCGAGCCGGCTACGCACAGGTCTCCGCTGCGCAGTTCCCTCGTCATGGCGGACAGTACGCACAGTTCCAGATAACGCCGGTTTGTCGTCGCACCCTTCTCGGGCGGGCGGAAAACCAGCTTGCGCCAACGCCCGGAAGCAAAGCTGAGATCGACCTCGACGTTGATCCATTCGCGATGAAGCGATTCGTTCCTGAAAACGACCTGCATTGCCTGCAGCAAGGACTCGGACTGGGTGGTCGAGCTCCATGCCAGTGCATGCGCCAGACGTAGTAGTACTGATCGATGTGCCTTGAAATGCCTCCACAGCAGCGGCAGATAATTTCTGCCGCTGTAGGCCCGGACCTCGGCACAGCTTTCGCGCAATGGTTCGAGGTCGCCCGACGGCGCCAGATAATGGCGAACACGCGCACCAAGTTCGGTGTCATCGGTATAGTCGTCGAGAATATTGACGACGCCGTCAAGCGTATCGACCAGGCTTTCCATCTGTTCGCGCTGACGTGCCTGGATCTGGTCTAGCTCTTCCCTGGCCCGCTTGTGGATTGCGCTCATACGACGGATGAACATCTCGGCCAGGTCGTCGCGGGCTCGCACGCGCATTTGATGCAGCAACGCGACAATGAGCGTATATCGCCGCTCCGGCAGGGTTTCCTTCAGATTCGCCGCGTCCAGACTCATCGCCTGCGTCGAGAGGGAGCGCAGCTTTGTCGCGGGAACACCCTCCAGCGCATGGTTGAAGTCGCCAAAACCATCGAGCCAGGCAAGATGGTCGACGAGCAGGGAGATATGCTTTCGCGATGGGCGTAAGGCGTATCGCTTGATGGTGTTGTACGCGCTCTGGCGCTGGTTGAATTCGCGCTTGATCAGCCGGTCCAGTTGGGCCTTGTCCTCATCAGAGAGGCGACGCGAGACACGTCGGAACAGCGCTGTTTGAACTCGCGTGTGGATCTGCTCCACAATGGCATCGAGCGTCGAGAACGCGGGCAGTTCGACCTGCTGCTGGATCAGGCTGTCGATGGTTGCATTGATGATGTCCACCGGCTGATCCATCGTCTCGGCGGCCTCATGTGCCGCGCGTACCGCGATTTCGTTGGCATCGGAGCCGTAGTAGGACTGGATGCCGAGAAATTCGCGGATTGCCGCATAGTGACGAAACAAGGCGGGCGACCTTGCCCTGTTGTAGCCGAATGCGGCCTCGGCGCCTATATTCGCGCTCGCCCGGATGTGCTCGATGACAACGGGGGGAATGGCGTCAACGAAGGGAAAGTAGTGCATCTGCTGAAAGACCTTCAGCAGAACCAGCAGGCCCAGTCTCGAGGACTGGCCACGCGCGTTGCGGCGCACCCACTCAAGCTCTTCGACGTCCGGCGTATAGAACGCCTGCAGTTCCTCCGGTGAAAAACCCTTGGGCAACCTCGGATACGCGGTACGTTCGATGGTCGCCATGCCGGATTCCGGATCTCGAATGGGCTGGCCAGTGTAGCGCAAAAAATCCGGCAAAGCCGTCACACTTGTGCACAGTCTGTGCAACCAGCTGGCCGCTATAATTTTCGGATTCAGAACGCAGCGAAGGGGACAGAAACATGGGCAAAGCCAGCCAGCAGAAAAAATCGTCTCGCGCCCGCAAGCTGGGCACGCGCGACCTGGAGGCATTGCGACGGGGAGCGGTTCAGTCAGGGATCCCCGACGCTATCGTTTTCGATCGTAATGACCTGCCGCCGGAGCAGAAAATCTCCTGGCCCCTCGCCCAACTGCTTCAGGATGAGGTATCCGATCATCCAACACTGGAGGAATATCAGAGCGCACTGACGGCGATAGTTGCGGCTTGGAATACCAGCCTCCTGCCCGAGAGCGAGCGTGCTGAAGCGCTACGTGATCGGATCGGATTCGACAAAAGTGTTCCACCCGAAATACGGCGTGAGGTCACACAGGGCATCGAGCGCCTGATTGAGGAAAAAGTGGCCCGTTTTCCCCATGACCGCCGCCGTATCGTCTCGTGGGAGGCGAGGCTCGAAGGTGACGTACTCCGGGTCGTAGCGGCGGCGTCTGACGGTCCCCGGCACGATACCCTGGAGGATGTCATGCGGGGTTTGCTGCGAACGATGTCCGCGTAAGAGACCGCACATTCAGCCCAGTCAGCTAAGGACGCGACCGTCCCGCGCTGGCTGACCACGTTGACCTGTCTGCATGCCGACGCGCAAGCGGACGCGATAGCTCAGGGACGCATTCACGGCCCGAGTTCCTTATTCCATCAAAGCATAGAGATCCGTCGCTTCATAACTTTCAGGCTTATGATAGCAATTTGACCGGATCTTGGTCAGATCCCGTAATACGCCACCGGAAGCAGGTCTGCCTGACGGGCTTCCAACCAACGCTGTGCCGCCTTGGCCTGACACTTCGGGCAGTGGCGATTGCGGCAGGAATTGTAGCAGCACGTGTCCCCCCAGCGCCGCGCTGCGGCACTGTTCGATGGCCGACATGACCTTGAGCTGTCCCAGACTCAGATGCTCGCGCTGAGACCAACGCCAGGCCGGACCAAAGGCGCGGAAGATATCCGCGACCTCCAGGGTCGGACGCCCCATGGAAGGAACTCGGTGGTTCTATTCCGGGTGCAGCATCTCCAGGGGGCTGACCACTTCGCGCAGGAGGTCGGTGGCGACCTGGGTATAGAGCGCCGTCGTGTCCAATTGCTTGTGCCCGAGTAGCACCTGGATCACACGAATATCCACCTTCTGCTCCAGCAGGTGCGTTGCAAAGCAATGTCGAAGCGTGTGCATCGAGACGCGCTTGTCGATCTTCGCCTCCGCGGCGGCGGCATGGATAGCCCGGTTGAGCTGGCGGGTGCTGAGCGATTCGATCGGGTTGAGGCCCGGAAACAGCCAGCCGCCATCGAGCATCTTGCCCTGTGCGCGTGCCACACGCCACCACACTCGCAGGCGTTCGAGCAGTACTGGTGAAAGCATGGCGTAGCGATCCTTGCGGCCTTTGCCCTGTTCAACGCGCAGCGTCATGCGTTGGCTGTCAATGTCGCAAACCTTGAGCGCGACAACTTCGCTGGCGCGCAGCCCAGTTCCGTAGGCGAGCGACAGTGCCGTTTGATGCTTCAGGTTGCCAGACGCCGCGATCAGGCGACCCACTTCCTCGCGGCTTAATACGACGGGGAGTCTCTGCGGGACACGAACGGGTTGCATCTTGGCCATCAGCTCGGCACGATCGAGCGTGACGTCGAAGAAGAACTTCAATCCGGCAATCGCGGCATTGAGCGAGATCGGCGAAGTGCCGGTATCGACGAGATGCAACTGATACCACCTCAGATCTTCTACGGTGGCCGTATCAGGCGAGCGGCCGAGAAACCCCGCGAATCGTTTCACGGCGCGCAGGTAACCGTTTTGTGTCTTGGCAGTGAATTTGCGCATCCGCATGTCGTCGATCATGCGCTGGCGCAGCGGACTGATGGTTTGAGTGGATGGGTTCATGGCTCGGCTCCTGTCGAAAAACGAGGCGGATTGCCTCATTCCTCAACATAGAAAACCGGGGCTTTGTCTCAACTACCCACCGGCGCCGGATCGGAGCCCCCTACCGCGCGAGCGGTTTAGTCCATTGATAGAAGCCGCCATTCAACGGTAGTGACTCATCGGCAGAAATCGGCCAAACCGGACTGTGGGAATTTAATGGAAGTGCGGCTTGCTGGATGTCCGCTTTCAACATATTCGAATACCGATTCTGGATTGGAAGGCTTGCGCTAAATCGGTTTACTATCCAGTTTGAAGACCGGATGGTTTAGCAGAAGTGAAACCCCGCATACACAAATTCCTGACACCCTATCAAGGCGACTTGAGCAAAAAGTCGGCGAATTGCGCCGCAGGACCATCGTGCAGCCCGCCGCCATCGCGACGTACAACATAAAGCGCTTTTTGTATCGGTTCGCCTGAAATTGGTATTGCGTGCAACTGTCCGTTGCGCACTTCATGGGTTACGGCCGCGGCCATGACCAGAGAAATGCCGAGGCCGGCTTGTACTGCATGTTTTACCGCTTCCGTGCTCCCCAGTTGCATCGATACACCAATCGTGCTCGCGTCAGTGCCAAAATACTGTTGCAACAGACGCTCCGTTCCGCTACCGGCCTCCCCCCCCAACAATTGCTGGCCCTTTAACAAATCACGGGGAATATTGCTCATGCCGGCCCAAGGATGGTTCGGCGGAACGATTAAGACCAGCTCTTCACGTCGCCAAACCGTTGGAACAAATCCGGGGCGGTCATCCCACCACTCCATAATTGCAACATCGATTTCAAGATTTTGCAGCTTATCGGCGATGGCGGTATTGGCCCCAATGATCACGTCCAACTCATGCGGCGAAACATCCTTGTACGATTTCAAATACGGCTGCAGCAGATATATCCCCGTATTGGAACTGGCCCCAATCACGACTGAGGTTTTTTTAAATAAGGTGCTGGCCAGTTCGTAGGTTCTTATCATGTTTTCCGCGTATGGCAGGAAGACATGGCCTTCCGGCGTCAGCGTGCTGCCTGCATTGTTGCGTGCGATCAAATTGACATTCAGCGATTGTTCCAGCCGCTTTACATGCTGCGTCACGGCTGGTTGCGACAAACCAGTATTTTTGGCGGCTTCACGAAAACCGCCGCATCTCGCAACCGCCAGAAAGGTTGCAACGGATCCCAGTTTAATCATACGGCTATACCGATGTAAATAAGGGGTTATTGATTGCGCCGACAGGTCTTTCTCCAGCCAGAGCCTGGAGGATGTTGGTTGCCGCTTGCCGCTCAATCTCTATCCGCACTTCCTTGACCGCCGACCCAAGGTGAGGTGTGAAAAAAGTCTGCAAGGTATTGTCCAGCAGGGATTGAGGAATGCTTTCCGGCCTTTCCGGCCGAGCCCATTCCTCCATCTCGAACACATCGGCTGCATAGCCGGCAAGCCTTCCCGTTCGTAGCGCCTCGACCACTGCCGATTCATCGACCACAGAACCACGGCAGGCATTGATCAGATAACTGCCAGACTGCATTTTGCCTATGGTATCGGCATTGAACAGGTGCAGGTTTTGCGGAGTCATCGGCAGCATCGGAACCACGAAATCGCTGGTTGCCAACAATTCGTCGAAGCTCAAGCGGCGTGCGCCCCATGCCTGCTCCAGATCGTCGGTCAGCGCGACGTTGTCGCAGTAAACCAGTTTCATATCGAAGGCCGAAAGCCGCCTAGCAATTGCCCTGCCCACTGCCCCCATACCTACAATGCCAAGTGTACGGCCTGTCAGTCCGATGCCATACAATTCCGGGCGCCAGCCTTGAAATCTTCCGCTGCGGATTCTGCGGTCACCTTCCATCAGATGCCGAGTCAAACCCAAAAGCAGACCGATTGTCAATTCGGCCGTCGGAATCGTAAGCAGGTCCGGCACGATGCTGAACCATATTCCACGTTGTGTGCAGGCATCAACGTCGAAATTATCGTAACCCTTGAGCGCAGCGCTGACTATCTTCAGTTTAGGGCATCTCCCAAGAAAATCCGCGTCTATAGTATCTGGCATGAAAACCATCAGCGCGTCGGCATCCTTGGCGCGTAGCAGCAAGTCTTCACGGGGAAGTGTCTCGCGCGTTGTGTTGGGAATGACATCTGCGGCGGATTGCAATAGATCGATGATCTCAGGGTGGACCCAGTGGGTAAGTACAATTTTTGGTTTCATAAAATCTTATTGCTCCTCATGTTATGGCCTGTGAGAGCTTGTAGCGGCACCGTAGCGCTTCGCTTGCATTGTCGATCAAGGCAACAAGTCCCCAAGTGATCAGGATATAGGCCATCATTTGTTGATAAAAGAATAACTGCTGCGCATTGTAAAGTGCCTGTCCGATACCACCCGCACCGATCAGCCCCATTACCGTGGCCATGCGCAAATTCCACTCAAAGCGAAACAGAGAATGTGCGGCCAGCGGCCCGAGCGCCAAGGGAAAGGTGGCGTAGGCGGAAACGGCCAGCCTGGAGGCACCTGTTGACGCCAAGGCAAGTTGTGGTGCTGGAGCGGCGTTCTCTAGAGATTCGGCGAATAGTCTTGCCAGGCAACCCGCCGAGTGGATGCCCAGCGCCCAGGCACCTGCCGTCGGGCCGACACCAGCGACTGCGATCAGGACTAGACCCCATACCACCTCCGGCACCGTGCGCAGGAACTCCATCATCCGTCGCACCGGCCAAGCAAGCCAAATCGGTGCGATATTTCGCGCGCTGCAAGTCCCCGCGATGATCGCCGCAATTATCGCGCCGCTGGTACCTGCAGCCGCCATCCATATGGTTTCCCAGATTTGCTGGGGCAACTGTGTCCATCCCCGGGCAGTCATTTCAGGCGGGAACATTTGCCCGAATACCTCTATCGCGTGTCCAAGCGCGATCATATGAGGACTATAGGCCGTCAGGGCGACCAAACCGGCGGGAATCAACGCCAACAGCCAGCGCGGGTGCTTCCTGAGCCAGAATGCAACCTGATCCAACACGGCGATCATTGTAACGAGAACAAGAATTAAGGTGGTCACGCGAGGTAAATCCAGTGCTGCCAGCGAACCAACCAACTCACTGCCAAGTCCGCCTCCGCCAACTGCGCCAACGACGATGGACGCACGCAAAGCGCTTTCAAACTCGTACGCGCCATAAGTCATTAGGTCAGCACGCTTTAGCGGCAAAAGGCCATACATGGCAATTTGCAGCCGCGAAGCGCCGGTGGCGCCGAGCGCGTCGAGTGGCCCCTTTGGTGCTGTACGCAAAATGTCTGCGAACATCTTGGAGACGATGGCAGTGTAATACAACGCAATCGCCAGCAAGCCGGCCCCCGGCCCGATGCCGAAGAGGATGACGCAGAGAATTGCCAGCGTTAAATCAGGAATGGCCCGCCAGGCTGCAAGTGCCGAAAGCAGCGTGCGCGCGAGCTAACGTCAAGAGTGGTG